>NZ_JBNNOB010000081.1:0-16556 GCF_050274375.1 Sphingomonas sp. NPDC019816 | reverse complement strand
CCGAACATGTTCCCTTCGGGCTCGTTGAAGGGGACGAAGACGATCCGGTCGCGATACCGCTTGTCCATGCCCTTGACCTGGCGGACCTGCTTGCGAAGCTGTTCGATATAGCTGGTGACCGACTGCGCGCAGTCGCCGGTCTTCCAGTTATAGGGAAATTCGCGGTAGATGTCGGTCATGTAGATATAGGTGTCGCCGCCCGATGCGTCGGTCAGCAGCGTGGCGACCTCCAGCGCGTCGGCGCCGGGATGCTGCGGCCCGTCCTGCGCCTTGGTGGACACGGTGCGCAGGGCCATGCCCTCGACCAGATTGGGATGCGGCAGGCGCGCGTCGTACAGGCCGTACAGCGTGCCCGAGGCGCCGCCGTGAAAGGCCCCGGTGTCGCTCGACAGGTCGACCGACAGCCGCTCCTGCGCCGAGGCGGCCATGGCGGTCGATCCGAGCAGCGCGGCAAGCGTCAGGCGAAGGGGAAGGGACATGAGGCGGACTTTCATCTGGAGGGTCATGCGAGGCGCTCGGCGGTCATCCGCTCGATCGTCGCGCGGTTCAGGATCAGGCGGGCGGCGGTGATCGCCAGCGCCAGGTGCATCAGGCCGGGGACGATCGTGGACAGCGCGCGGATGCCGGTCAGCGACAGCGGCGTCTGGTTGCCCGCGCCCGCCTTGTAGGACACGAGCACCAGCACGCCGCTGATCAGCACGCCGGCCAGCGCCCAGGCGAGCTTCACGAAGAACTGGTTGAAGGCAAAGCTCATGCCCGACGATCGCATCCCCAGTTTCCACTCGCCATATTGGTCGGCCAGCTGGATCAGGGTGAAGTGGAGGGGCAGGGTACAGCCCAGCACGATGCAGCACAGGCCCACCAGCACCAGCCACAGCATCGGATAGCCGCCCGGCACGAAGAAGGCCGCGAAATGCCCCGCCACCAGGATCAGGTTCACCCAGACATAGACGGTCTTCACGTCGAAACGACGGGTAAAGAAGGGGACGATGACCGACCCCAGGAAACCACCCGCCGTCGCGGTGCCGAAGAACAGCGCCTGATAGGTGGTGTCGCCCCCCAGCACATAAGTGATGAAATACAGCGCCGCGCCGCCCTTGGTATTGAAGATGCCGATCAGCAGCAGCGTCATGATGAAGGTCAGGCGCAGCTGGTCGTTCTTCAGCGTGTTGGCGACCGCGATCTTCAACGGCACTTCGGCGGAATCGGCGGCCACCACGCGCTCGCGCACGAAAAGGAAGCAGATCAGGAACATGACGACCGCCGCCAGGCTGAGGATCGCGACGCCGTCGCGATAGCCGCGCGCGATGTCCTCGCCGCCCAGCTGGCGGACCATGATCGGCAGGCCGACCGACACGCAGAAGGAGGCGATCGCGACCAGTGCGAAGCGGACCGATTGACAGGACACCCCCTCGCGCGCGCTGTCGGTCATGCGGGTGATCAGCGCGCAATAGGGCACGTTGTTCAGCGAATAGGAGAAGGCGAGCAGGAAATAGGTGATCGCGGCGTAGACGACCTTGCCGTTATAGCTGAAATCCGGCGACTGGAACGTCAGGAAGCAGCTGAGCCCGACAGGGATCGCGGTCCATAGCAGATAGGGGCGGAACCGGCCCCAGCGGGTCGAGGTCCGGTCGGCCATGATGCCGATCAGCGGATCGGAAATCGCGTCGAAGATGCGTAGCGACAGGAACAGGATGCCGACGATTCCCGGCGCCAGCCCGAACACGTCGGTATAGTAGAAGGTCAGGAAGTTGGCGATCAGCCCGGTGACGATCGTCCCCCCGGCGTCGCCCAGACCATAACAGATTTTCTCGAAGAACGGGATGGGGACGCCGCCATCCTCGGTCCGCTGCGCCCCCGCCCCATCCGTGGCGCGTTGTGCCATCACTGTCGCCATCATCCTCTCCCCTTATCCCCCCGGTCCGCCCTTTTGGCGATCCCGCCTGTTGTTGATGCCGTCCGGTCAGTCGCGCCTGCGAAAGGCGTCGGCCACCTCCGCGCCGTCGCGGATGAAGACGGGAATCCGCTCGACCGGTGCGGCACAGCACAGCTCGCCGCCGCCCTCGACCCGCTCGCCGGTCCAGGCGTCGCGCCAGATGCCGGCGGGAAGATAGACCGAGCGTTCGGTGACCCCCGCCATCGTCACCGGGGCGACGAGGATATCGGGGCCGAACATATATTGTTCGTCGACCGCCCAGCAGCGCGCATCCTCCGGCCAGTCGTAGAACATCGGCCGCATCAGTGGGTCGCCGCGCTCGTGCGCGTCACGCATCAGCCCCGCGACATAGGGGCGCAGGCGTTCGCGCAAGGCGGTATAGCCGCGCAGGATGGCGAACACGGACTCGCCGAAGCTCCACAATTCGTTGCCCGCGCCCGTGTCGCACTGGGCGATGCCGTCGCGGAACGGTTCGGCCGGCGGGGTGATGGGATCGCGGTGCCCGTGCATCCGCAGGATGGGGGTGAAGACCGCCCATTGGAACCAGCGGATCATCAGTTCGTGGAAGGCCGGGTCCTCGACATGGCCGCCATGGAAGCCGCCGATATCGGTCGTCCACCACGGGATGCCGGCCATTCCCATGTTGAGCCCCGCGCTGAGCTGGTCACGCATCGCATCGAACGAGCTGTGGATGTCGCCCGACCAGACGAGCGCGCCGTAACGCTGGCTCCCGGCCCAGGCGCATCGGATCAGGCTGACGATCTCGCGCTCGCCGTCCTCGTACATGCCGTCGTAGATGGCCTGCGCATAATGGAGCGGATAGGCGTTGCCGACCTCCAGCACCGGCCCGGCATGATAGCGATAGCTGTCGAAGTCATAGGCGCTGTATTCCGGTTCGGCCTCGTCCAGCCAGAACAGCGCCACCCCCTGGTCGCGATAGTTGCGCTTCACCTTGTCCCACAGGAAGGTGCGGGCGCCCGGATGGGTGGTATCGATGAAACGGGTATTGCCCAGGAATTCCTGCTGCACGTCCAGCCCGCGATTGGCGCGGACCAGATAGCCCTTCTCGACCATCGCGGCATAATTCTCGGATCGCGGATCGACCGTCGGCCAGACCGAAACCAGCAGTTCGGTGCCCATCGCCTTCAACTCGGCGGTCATCGCCGCCGGATCGGGCCATTCGCGCGGATCGAAGCGCCAGTCGCCCTGCACCGGCCAGTGGAAGAAGTCGGCGACGATGACCGCCAGCGGGATGCCGCGCGCGTGATATTCGCGCGCGACCTCCAGCAATTCGTCCTGGGTGCGATAGCGCAACTTGCTCTGCCACAGGCCCAGCGCATAGTCGGGCATCATCGGCACGGTGCCGGTGACGGCGGCGTAGTTGCGCACGATCTCGGCCGGAGTGTCGGCGGCGGTGATCCAGTAGTCGATCTCGCACGCGGCGCGCGCGGTCCAGGTCGTGCCGTTGGCGGCGAAATGCACCTCGCCCACGGCGGGCAGGTTCCAAAGGAAGCCATAGCCGTCGCTCGACACGACGAACGGCACGCTGGCCTGCGAATTGCGCTGCGCCAGTTCGAGCGTGCAGCCGGCCAGGTCCAGATTCGGCTGTTGATACTGGCCCATGCCATAGAGCCGCTCGCCCGTCTTGGCCTCGAACCGCACGGTGATCCGCGCCGCACCACCCGGCAACGGCTTGAACTCACGCCCCGACAGGCCCAGCGCGCTGATCATGCGCACCTCGTCGGTACCGACCGTCCAGTATTTGCTGATCGTGTCGCGCTGCCGCCATTTCTCTTCGAGCAGCAATCGGCCGTTCGCGTTGAGGAAGCGGACCCGGCCCTGCAGATCGACTTCGGCGGTGATGCGGCCATTGGTGATCCGCGCCACCGTGCCGTCGCTGGTGACGACCGGGTCGCTGCCCTCCACGCCGTCGTTCAGGAGCGCGCCGGGCTTGGCCCCCTGCCGCGCATAGGTCGAGGCACGCACCCGCAGGCCGTCGCGGCCATGCGCCTCGATCCGCAACCAGTCCCCATTGTAAGACCAGCAGATCGCACGCGATTCCAGGGCGAGTGTTTCCAAGCCGACATTCCTCTCCATGACTGATCTATCGCAGCCGTAAACGTTTACGGATGTGTCGCCTGCCTGGACCTTGCTGTCAACAGCCCTTGTGTAAAACGCGCCGGCCCGCGATCACGGCGACATGGACATACGTACGCTCGCCCGGCACCTGGGGCTTTCGATCGGTACCGTGTCACGGGCGCTGAACGACCGAAAGGACGTCAGCCCCGCGACTCGCAAGCGCGTGGTCGAAGCCGCGGCGGCGCTTGGTTACATCCCCAACCAGTCGGGGCGGACGCTGCGCAGCGGGCGGACGGGGACGATCGGTTTCATGCTGACCCTGGAACATGATAGCGCCATTCATGGCGATCCGTTCTTCATGGCGCTGCTGGAGGGATTGCAGAACGGGTTGAACGAACACGACCTCGACCTCGTCGTGCTGCTGGCCCGCAAGGGGGAGGACGGGTTGACCTTTTTGCGGCGGCATGTCGCGCGCGGGACGGTCGATGGCTGGGTGCTGTCGGGTACGCACCGCGCCGATCCGCGCATCGATTTCCTGCTCGATCGCGCCATCCCCTTCGTGGCGCTGGGCCGGACCGCCACGGCGCGCGATTATGCCTGGATCGATCTGGATTTCGAAGACCTGGTCACGCGCGCCATGGCGCTGCTGACCGAGGCGGGGCATCGCCGCATCGGGCTGGTCGCGCCGCCGGTGACGATCAACAACAGCCACATCGTGGTCGAACGCTACCGTGCCGCGCTGGCGCGGGCGGGAGTGCCCTTCGATCCGATGCTGGTCCATCACGGCGAGACCGACGAAAGCGATGGCGAGGCGACGGCCCGCGAGTTGATGGCGCTGCCCGACCGCCCCACCGCGCTGCTGCTGATGGGCGAAACCGCGCCCGTCGGCGCGTATCGCGCGCTGCGCGGCATGGGGCTGGAGCCGGGGCGCGAGGTGGCGGTGATCGGCCTGCGCGACAATCCGGCATGCCGCGCGCTGATACCCGACCTGACCTGCTTCACCCTGGATCTGGACGAACTGGGCCTGGCGCTGGCGCAGGCCGTGGTCGCGCTGCTGCCGGGCCAGCGGCGCACGACGGATTCGTTGGTCCAGTCGCTCTGGGCGATGGATCTGCGGCTGGGGCATAGCCATGTGACGCAGCCCGCCGCCGGCCCGGTGATGACCGCCGCCGAATAGCCAATCAGTCTGACAAAAGCTAAATCGCGCCACTTGTCCGTACCGACAACCGACCGGTCCGTCTTCCGTGCCCATGAGGTCGGGCCCGGTGGAAATCCTGGTCGTTCAAGGCGGTGATGGTCGATTTGCCGGACGGATGACGAAAGCGGTTGCTGATCGGGGGGCTTGGCCGCTACGCATGGGGCAAAGATAAATAGTCGGAGAAGATCGGTGCGCTCATGTTGCCATGCCTCGCTGTCGCGTCGCGACGTTCTTGCCACGGCCAGTATCGGGGCGATGGCGACCGGTCTTGGCGGGGCGATGCCGGCGACGGCCTGGGCCAGCCCGCAAGCCGCGACCCGCGTGCCCGCCACCGTCGTCCAGCCGTTCGACATGGCCGATGTGACACTGGATGGTGGCCCCTTCCTCCACGCGCAGAAGATGACCGAGGCGTATCTGATGCGCCTGCAACCCGACCGGATGCTCGCCAATTTCCGCACCAATGCCGGCCTGAAGCCCAAGGCGCCCGTCTATGGCGGCTGGGAATCGGAGGCGCAGTGGGCGGACATCAACTGCCACGGCCATACGCTGGGCCATTATCTGTCGGCCTGTGCGCTCGCGTACCGCGCGACGAAGGACAAGCGCTATCGCCAGCGCATCGACTATATCGCGAACGAGCTGGCCGCGTGTCAGAAGGCGTCGGGCAGCGGCCTGGTCTGCGCCTTCCCCAAGGGGCCCGCGCTGGTCGCGGCGCATCTGCGCGGCGAGCCGATCACCGGCGTGCCATGGTACACGCTGCACAAGGTCTATGCGGGCCTGCGCGATGCGGTGCAACTGGCGGATAGCGAGCCGTCGCGCGCTGTGCTGATCCGGTTGGCCGACTGGGGCGTGGTGGCGACCAAGCCGCTGTCCGACGCGCAGTTCGAGAAGATGCTCGAAACCGAATATGGCGGCATGAACGAGATTTATGCCGATCTGTATTTCATGACCGGCAACGAGGATTATCGCCGGGTCGCCGAGCTCTTCTCGCAAAAGGCGGTGATGAACCCGCTGGCGCAGGGCCGCGACTATCTCGACGGCATGCACGCCAATACGCAGATCCCCAAGATCATCGGTTTCCAGCGCGTGTTCGAGGCGACCGGCGACGACAAATATCATAACGCCGCCGCCTTCTTCTGGCGCACGGTCGCGCATACCCGCGCCTTCGCCACCGGCGGGCATGGCGATGGCGAGCATTTCTTCGCGATGGCCAATTTCGATCGCCACGTCTTCTCGGCGAAGGGATCGGAGACTTGCTGCCAGCACAATATGCTGAAGCTGACCCGTGCGTTGTTCCTCAACGATCCGCGCGCGGAATATGCCGATTATTACGAACGTACCCTCTATAACGGCATCCTCGCCTCGCAGGACCCCGACTCGGGCATGGCGACCTATTTCCAGGGTGCGCGTCCCGGTTACATGAAGCTCTATCATACCCCGGAGGACAGCTTCTGGTGCTGCACCGGCACGGGTATGGAAAACCATGTGAAGTACCGCGACTCGATCTACTTCCACGACGATCGCGCGCTCTACGTGAACCTGTTCATCCCCTCGACCGTGACCTGGGCCGACAAGGGCGCGGCATTGACGCAGGCAACCCGTTTCCCCGAGGCGGCGA
Organism: Sphingomonas sp. NPDC019816; assembly: GCF_050274375.1. NCBI lineage: Bacteria > Pseudomonadati > Pseudomonadota > Alphaproteobacteria > Sphingomonadales > Sphingomonadaceae > Sphingomonas > Sphingomonas sp. NPDC019816. Next base: position 9,728 of record NZ_JBNNOB010000081.1, on the reverse strand, counting down.
ACACGCAGTTCCGCTGGACCCTGCGCCAGCCGACCGAACTGACGCTGAAGCTGCGCCATCCGACGTGGAGCCCGGCCGCGACGCTGCTGGTCAACGGCACGGAGGTATCGCGCTCGGACAAGCCCGGCAGCTACGCCGAACTCACGCGGACCTGGAAGACCGGCGATACGGTCGAGATGCGGCTGGTGATGGAACCCGGCGTCGAGAGCGCGCCCGCCGCGCCCGAGATCGTCGCATTCACCTATGGCCCGCTGGTACTGGCGGGGGCGTTGGGTCGCGAGGGGCTGGCGCCGGGGGGGGACATCATCGTCAACGAGCGGAAATATGGCGAGTATAACGACGCGCCGTTCCAGGCCCCGACGCTGTCGGGCGAACCGGACGCGCTGGCGAAGACGATCCGCGCGACCGGCAAGCCGCTGGAGTTCACCATCCCGGCGGCGGACGGCCAGCCGGTGCGGCTGGTCCCGTACCACCGCATCGCGCATGAGCGTTACGCGACCTACTGGAAGTTGGCCTAAAAACTGAACTCGACGACCCCGGCGAAGGCCGGGGTCCAGTTGCCATGCCGTCGCGGCTAATAGCACAAGAAGATGTGTTCGCGCGGAGGCGCGGAGGACGCAGAGAGGGCGTTCGACTGGCTACCGCACCTCTTTTCTATCACTTGGTGGAGAGAAGGCATAAAAGCGCCACGAGCGAGGCACCTCCGCGTTCTCCGCGCCTCCGCGCGAACAAAAAATCTCTAACCGTCACCGCTCCAGCGACCGCACGACAACTGGACCCCCGCCTTCGCCGGGGTGGGGCTATTTGAAAATGTTTGGAATGGTGGGCGATGACGGGCTCGAACCGCCGACATTCTCGGTGTAAACGAGACGCTCTACCAACTGAGCTAATCGCCCCCTCTCGGGAAACCCACCTATTACCGCCCTTTTCAAGGGTGGCAAGGGGGCGTTTCGCGGAACGGAACGGAGCCAAGTGGAACTACGCGGAACCGAAAGTCCCGGACTAGTCCCGGACTGATATTCTCGTAAAAAACCAAATTGGTTCGTTTGTTGGATACAAACCCCGGCGCAATCGGTACATAACAGGAACATTGAGGAGCGGAGGCGACCGGGGGAGCGGTCGGGTTCGTGCCTCGATGCTTCGGGGGAGCGGGGATGGCCGGAACGGGGGAGGGCGCGCGGTGGACGCTGGCGCGGCGACGGCAATTCCTGGCGGCGCTGGCGATCAGCGCCGATGCGGGGGCGGCGGCAGGGGCGGTGGGAGAGACGCTGCGTACCGCCCGCGCCTTGCGGGCGCGGGACCGGGCCTTTGGCGAGGCTTGGGACGCGGCGATCGGTGCGGCGCATGCGCTGGTCGAGGAAGGGCTGTTGCGCCGGATGCTGACCCTGTTGGCGGCCGAGGACGGGGAGGAGGGCGGAGAGGCCGGTGCGGGGACCACCGGCCTCTCCATCACCCCGCCGCTCTCGGCCACCGAAGTGCAATTCTATCTGAAGCTGCTCGCCCGTCGCGATGCGCTGACCCAGGCCGGTGATGGCGTCGGCGAGGCGGCGGGGGCCGATGCGGCCGAGACCGATGCGGCGCTGGAACGCGCGCTCGATGGCTTGGCGCGGCGGCGGTTGAAGGGGATGGCGTGATGGCGGGACAGGATGCGGCAACGCGGCTCGCCACGCTGGCGATGTTGGAACCGGGTGCGCGCGAACAGGCGCTGGCCGCGCTGACGGCCGCCCAGAAGCGCGAGTTGGTCGAGCGATGGGAATTATGGGCGCATGACGGACAGGTCGCACCGCCGGGCGACTGGCGGGTCTGGCTGATCCGCGCCGGACGCGGTTTCGGCAAGACGCGTGCGGGCGCCGAGTGGGTGAGTGCGCTCGCCCGTGAGCAACCGGGGGCGCGGATCGCGCTGATGGGGGCGACGTTGCGCGATGTCGAGCGGGTGATGGTGCGCGGCGAAAGCGGGCTGCTGGCGGTGGCGCGCAAGGGCGAGACACCGAAATGGATCGGCAGTCTGGGCCAGGTGCATTTCGCGTCCGGCGCGATCGGCTTCGCCTATTCGGCGGCTGCGCCCGAGGCGCTGCGTGGGCCGCAGCATCATGCCGCCTGGTGCGACGAACTGGGCAAGTGGAAGGGGGAGGCCGGATGGGACAATCTGATGATGACGCTCCGGCTGGGCGAGCGGCCGCGCGTGCTGGTCACGACCACACCGCGCGCCACGCCCTTGATGCGCAAGGTCATGGCGCTGCCCGATTGCGTCGAGACGATCGGGCGGACCAGCGACAATGCGCATTTGCCCGACAGTTTTCAGGACGCGATGCTGGCGCAATATGGCGACACGCGGCTGGGGCGGCAGGAGCTGGACGGCGAGATGGTCGACGACCGCGAGGGGGCGCTGTGGACCCGCGCGCTGTTCGATCGCCAGCGCGCGAAGACGGTGCCTGCGCTCGACCGGGTGGTGGTGGGCGTCGATCCGCCCGCGACGAGCAGCGGCGATGCCTGCGGGATCGTCGCGGTCGGGCTGGGGCGCGACGGCCATGGCTATGTGCTGGAGGATGCCAGCGAGGCGGGGCTGTCGCCCGAGGGCTGGGCGGCGCGGGTTGCCGGATGCGCTCGGCGCAACCGCGCGGACCGGGTGGTGGCCGAGCGCAACCAGGGCGGGGATATGGTGGAAAGCGTGCTGCGGCTCGCCGATCCGACCCTGCCGGTGCATCTGGTCTATGCTTCGATCGGCAAAGCGGCGCGGGCCGAGCCGGTGTCGTTTCTCTATGCGCAAGGTAGGGTTTGGCATTCTCGCGGGTTCCCGGCGCTGGAGGACGAGCTCTGCGGGCTGGGGGTGGCGGGGGCCTATGACGGACCCGGCCGCTCGCCCGATCGAGCCGATGCGCTGGTCTGGGCGCTGACCGAGCTGATGCTGTCGGGGCGGGGGCCGCCGGGCATACGGAATTTGTGAGCTGATCCTCCCCGGAACGGGGAGGGGAACCGCCGCGAAGCGCTGGTGGAGGGGGTTCGCCACTGGGCGAAACCGGTGTGGAAGCCCCCTCCGTCAGCGCCGCGCGCTGCCACTTCCCCGTGCCGGGGAGGAGCTTAAGGAGATTCAGCAATGAGGATGTTCGGTCGCAAGACCGGGCGGGGGGCCGCGCGTCCTTTGCTCGGGCTGGGGTTGGCGCGGTCCGGCGTGCCGCTGACGGGGGCCGCGCCCTCCTATGAGACGCAGGTGCGCGAGGGGTATTTGCGCAATCCGGTGGCACAGCGTGCGGTGCGGATGGTCGCAGGTGGCCTCGCCGAGGCACCGTTGGCCGCCTCGCACTCCGAATTGATCGCGCTGGTCGCAGCGCGCAGCGAGGGGCAGGCGCTGCTGGAGACGGTGGCGACGCACATGCTGTTGCACGGCAATGCCTATGTGCAGGTGCTGCGCGATGCCGATGGCGAGGTGGCCGAGCTGTTCGCGCTGCGCCCCGAGCGCGTCACGATGGAGCTGGACGCGAGCGGCTGGCCCGCTGCCTATCTCTACCGTGCAGGCGGTCGCGTGACGACTTTGCCGGTCGATCCGGTGCGCCCGCAGGTGGTGCATCTGAAAAGCTGTCACCCGCTCGACGATCATTATGGGCTGGGCTGTCTGGGAGCGGCGGCCGGCGCCATCGCGATCCACAATGCGGCCGCTGCGTGGAACCGCGCGCTGCTCGACAATGCGGCGCGGCCATCGGGGGCGCTGGTCTATGATCCGGGTGACGGCTCGACGCTGACGCCCGACCAGTTCGAGCGGCTGCGCACCGAGATGGAGGGCTTTGCGGGCAGCGGCAATGCGGGGCGTCCGCTGCTGCTGGAGGGCGGGTTGAAGTGGCAGGCGATGAGCCTGACGCCCGCCGAACTCGACTTCATCGCGGCGAAGGCGTCGGCGGCGCGCGAGATCGCGCTGGCCTTCGGGGTGCCGCCGATGCTGCTCGGTCTGCCGGGTGACAACACCTATGCCAATTACCGCGAGGCCAATCGCGCGCTCTGGCGGCAGGCGATCCTGCCGCTGGCGGGGGGTATTCTCAGTGGCCTCGCGCAGGGGCTGGCGGGCTGGTTCGAGGGGGCGAGCCTGTCGGTCGACATCAACCGCGTCACCGCGCTGGCGGAGGAACGCCAGATGCTTTGGGCCATGGCGGCGAGTGCCGACTTCCTCGACTTGGCGGAGAAGCGCCAGATGGTGGGTCTGTCATGAGCGGGGACGTTCTGGCGCGGCTGCTGGCGCAGGCGGCGGATAGCGGGGCGGACCTCGTGACGCTGCGCGCGGTCGCCGAGGAGGCGGGCGAACTGGGCGCGACGCGGGCACTCACCCGGCTGGGCCTCGCCGATCCGCAAGCGGCGGGCGATGTCGCCGAACTGCGCGAGCTGTTGTCGGCGTGGCGCGAGGCCAAGTCGTCGGTGTGGAAAAGCGCGGTCGGCTGGCTGACCCGGCTGCTCGGCGCGTTGCTGCTGGCGGGAATCGCGATGCGGCTGGGGATGGAGGACTGGCTGAAATGAGCCTGACCTTCACCGGCTATGCCGCGATCTGGGATCGGATGGACCGGGCTGGCGACGTCATGCGGCGCGGGGCCTTTGCGGGCGCGGGCGATGTGCCGCTGCTCTGGCAGCATCGCTGTGGCCCGATGGGACGGATCGCGGCGCTGACCGAGGACGACAGGGGGCTGTCGGTCGAGGGGCGGGTCGACGACCCCGCACTCGCCGCGCTGGTCCGCGCGGGGGCGGTCGCCGGCCTGTCGGTCGGGTATCGGCCGCGCATCGTCCATCAGGGCGCGGCCCGCGCGATCCTGTCGGCCGAGCTTCTGGAGATCAGCCTGGTGACGGTGCCGATGCAGCCGCTCGCCCGCGTGACTCATGTTTTGACCAAAGGGGACTGATATGGACGTGATCGAACGACCCGTGCTGGACGGCGCGCGGACGACGACGAACGGGGCCTTTGACGGCTATGTGCGCAGCGGCACCACCGTCGAGCTGAAGGCCTTTACCGGCACCACCGGCGACAGCGGCGGTTTCGCCGTCCCGCGCGAGATCGATGTGGCGATCGCCTCGGTCTTGAAGAGCGTCTCGCCGATCCGGGCGATCGCGAACGTCGTGACGGTCGGCTCGGCGGGCTATCGCAAGCTGGTGACCACCGGCGGCACGCCCTCGGGCTGGGCGAGCGAGACGGCGGCGCGGCCCGAAACGGCGACGCCCAGCTTCGTCGAACTCGCGCCGCCGATGGGCGAGCTTTACGCCAATCCCTCCGCCAGCCAGGCGATGCTCGACGATGCGGCCTTCGACGTCGAGGGCTGGCTGGCCGGCGAGATCGCCACCGAGTTCGCGCGTGCAGAGGGGCAGGCGTTCGTCGCCGGCTCGGGCGTCAACCGGCCCAAGGGGTTCCTGACCAATCCGGTCTCGGCCGCCAGGGACGGGGTGCGCCCCTTCGGCACGCTGCAATATCTGGCGAGCGGCGCGGCGGGCACGTTCGGGACGAATGCCGACGAGCGGCTGGTCGATCTGGTCCAGTCGCTGCGTGCGCCCTATCGCCAGGGGGCGTGCTTCGTGATGAACGCCGCGACCTCGGCGCGCATCCGCAAGATGAAGTCGGCGGACGGCCAGTTTCTCTGGGCACCGGGTCTGTCGGCGGGACAGCCCGCGACGCTGCTCGGCTATCCGGTGGTCGAGGCGGAGGACATGCCCGACATCGCCGCCGACGCCCCCGCCATCGCCTTCGGCAATTTCCAGGCGGGCTATCTGATCACCGAGCGGGCCGAAACCGCGATCCTGCGCGATCCGTACAGCAACAAGCCGTTCGTCACCTTCTACGCCACGCGCCGCATCGGCGGCTGCGTCAGCGATTCGGAGGCGATCAAGCTGATGAAGTTCACGGCGAACTAAGGGCCCGAAAAGTCGGGGCAGCCCTTCGCGGACTGCCCCGTAGTTCAGGGAGAATGCCGGACCCGGCCGGGGGGCGCGGGGTCGGCATGGCCGGTGCCCAAGGGGGAGGCGGGCAGCGGCTGATCCCGTCTCTGCGCCCCGAGTGTGACGCCCGTGTGTCGGACCTGTCGCAACCTGTATCGGTGAAGGAGAATTCATGATGAGCGGGACGATCGAGCCCATGCCGCCCGCGATCGTGACGGCGGCGGCCGGCGCGGTGCGCGCGCTGTTGCGGCTGGAGGCGGGCAACGAGGCCACCCTGGTCGAGCATGTCGCGGGCGTCGCGCTGGGGCTGGCCGAATCCTTTTGCGGACAGCTGCTGATCGCGCGAACGGTCGAGGAGCGGGTGACGGGATCGGTCGCGTGGCAATCGCTGTCGACATCGCCGGTACGCGCGATCCTGTCGGGCGGGGAAGGGGCGGTGGACAGCGACGGGCGCGGCTGGGTCCGCACCGGCGACGCGCTGACGGTGCGTTACCGTGCGGGAATCGCCGAGGATTGGGCGGCCCTGCCGCCGGCGATCGCGCATGGCGTGGCGATCATGGGCGCGCACCTGTTCGACAATCGCGACGCCGCCACCGTGCCGCCCGCCGCCGTTGCCGCCTTGTGGCGACCCTGGCGGCGGATGCGCCTCGACATGGCGAGGCGGGCATGACCGCGCGCGAGGCGCTGCGCGCCGGCTTGATGACGGGCTTGCGAACCGCGCTGCAACCGCTGGGGGTGACGGTGTTCGACGCCGCGCCGGTGCGCGCGAGCGTGCCGCAGGCGGTGCTGGGCGAGCCGGGCGATAGCGATTGGGGCGCGGCGGGGATCGAGGGGCGCGAGCTGCGCATCGCCGTGACGCTGGCCGACGAGGGGGAGCAGCCCCGGCGGCTGCGCGCCTGTGTCGCGGCGGTCGAGGCGATCAGCTTGCCGGAGGTGCTGGCGGATGGCTGGCGGGTCGCGGGGTTGAGCGTGGTGGCGACCCGCATGGTGAAGGCGGGCGCACGTTGGACCGCGAGCATGGAGTGGCGCGCCCGTCTGTGGCGTGTGGGACAATAGGGGGGACGCAACATGGCAATCGAAAAGGGCAGCGCCTTTCTGCTGAAGATCGGCGACGGCGCGGAGCCGCCCGCCTTCGCGACGATGGCGGGGCTGCGCACCACGCAGCTGTCGATCAATGGCGAGACGGTGGTGGTGACGAACAAGGATTCGGGCGGCTGGCGCGAATTGCTGTCGGGCGCGGGCGTCCGGCATGTCAGCGTGGCTGGCGCGGGCGTGTTCACCGGATCGGCGGCCGAGGCGCGGATGCGCGGCCATGCGCTGACGGGCACGATCGAGACCTATCGGTTGAGCTTCGAGAGTGGCGGGTCGATGACCGGGCGGTTCCTGGTCACGCGGCTGGATTATAGCGGCGATTTCGGTGGCGAGCGGACCTACACGCTGGCGCTGGAAAGCTCTGGCCCGGTGGTGTCGGCATGAGCGCGAATCCGGTGCGCGGCGAAGCGGCCTTGCGGGTCGGCGGCGCCGAGCTGGTCGTGCGGCCGAGCTTTCAGGCTCTGGTCGCGGCCGAGGGCGAGCTGGGGCCGCTGTTCGAACTGGTCGAACGCGCCGGCGAGGGGAAATTGTCGCTTGGCGAGGCGGCGGCGCTGATCTGGCACTGCCTGCGCGAGGTGCCCGAGGGGCTGAGCCGCGAGCAACTGGGCGAGGCGCTGGTCGAGCTGGGGCTGGCGGCGCTGGCCCCCGTGCTGCGGCAATTGCTGCGCCAGATTCTGGGCGGGCGATGACCTTCGCCGAGGAGGCGGGGCGGCTGGCGGGAATGGCGGGCGCGGTGCTGGGCTGGCCGCCCGATCGCTTCTGGCGCGCCACCCCGGCCGAACTGCACGGCTTGGTCGCGGCGCTGACGGGGGCGGGGCGGGGTGGGAGCGATCCGCTGCCCCGCGCGACGCTCGCCCGGTTGCGGGAGATGTTTCCAGATGGATGAGCAGGAATGGGTGGCCCGCATCGATACGCGGGGTTTCTCCGCCGACATGGCGGCGATGCGCGCCGAGCTGTCGCGCGGGTTGGGCGATGCCGCCGAACGGGGCGCGCGTTCGGTCGAAGGCGCGTTGCTGCGCGCGACACGAAGCGGCCGGTTCGGCTTCGAGGAATTGAAGGCGACCGCCCTGTCCGCGCTCGACCAGATCGCACGGGCGGCGTTGCGGCAGGGGGTGGCGTCGATGGGCGGCGGATCGGGACTGGCGGGACTGCTCGGCGGTCTCGTGTCGGGCCTACCCGGTCGCGCCACCGGCGGACCGGTATCGCCCGACCGACCCTATCTGGTCGGTGAGCGCGGACCCGAACTGTTCGTGCCGACCAGCAGCGGGCGGGTCGAGACGCTGCGCCCCGCCGCGCCGGCGCGTGACGTGCGGGTGGCGATCACGATCAACGCCGGGACGGGCGAGGCGGCGGGCGTGCTGCAACGCTCCGGCCGGCAGGTGGCGCGCGCGGTCCGGGCCGCGCTGGTGGAGGACTGAGCAACGTCCTTTCCTCCCCCCGCGGGGGATGAATTTGAGGAGCGTAATCATGCCATGGTGTCTGCACGAGCAGCGGCGCGACGAGCGCAGCGATCTGCTGTCGCGCTTCGATCCGCGCTACTGGACGGTTGATTTTCCGCGTCCAATGATGGCGTCCGTCGTCGCGACCGCGTCCGATGCGCTGCGCGTCGACACGGTCTTCTATCGCACCGACGATCTGGCGGGGCTGATCTGGGAATCGGCGGATCGGCACGATCATCCGCTGCTGCGCTACGATACGGTGCGCGACTATCGCGATTGCCGATTGCGGTTCCGCTGGCGTTCGGGGGGGATCAGGCCGCTCGACGCCATCCACGGCCCCACGCTGACCATCGAGGGCCGCGATGCGCAAGGGAACCCGCGCGCCTGGTATGTCCGGTTGTGGAATTGCGCGACCGGCGGTCCCGAGGATGCCGAGGTCGTGATCGACTTCGCCGATCTGGCGGGTGGGTTCGCCTTGCCCGAGGATCGCGATCCCGTCTGGGCCGGGGATGTCGACCGCATGTTCGTGTCGCTGGTCGCGCCCGATTACGACGCGCAAGCGGGATTTCTGGGCCGGCCGCAGGAGGGGTGGGTCGAGCTGACCGACATCGCCTGCGAAGGGGCGGGCGCGGTGATCGGCGTGGGCGCGGCGGTGCTGCCCGAACAGGGGTTCGGGATCGCCAGCGGTTATGACGACAGCTATCACCTGACGCCGCAGCGTTTGCTGCGCAACATGCTGCATCTCGGCTATCGCGGCGACATCGTCCATTATGTCGGCATGAGCCATTATTTCCGGCTCGAACGTAGCGGGGATGGGCTGTACGCCAGCCTGGCGGGCGGCGTCCTGAATACGGCCAGTGCCGCCTGGCATCGCGGTTTCGCGACCCACGCCCGGGCGCTGGGGTATGGCGTGATCTGGTCGCTGTCCTACGAACTGTTCGACGCGCATTGCTGGGGCGACTGGAAACAGCGTTCGGCCGATGGCGCGCCGGCGCTGACCGGCTGGGAGCCACCCTCCACCCTGCTCAGTCCCGCGCATGACGGCGCGATGGCCTATCTGCGAGCGGTGGCGCGCGCGTTTATGGCGATCGGGCAGGCGGCGGGGCTGGCCCCGAAATTCCAGGTCGGCGAGCCGTGGTGGTGGGTGCGCCCCTCGGACGGCGCGCCGTGCCTGTACGACGCTGCGGCGGTCGCCGCCTTCTCGCCCGTGACCATGGCGAACATCGCGTGCGCCAGATCGCTGGAAGAACGCGAAACGCTCGACCGCGCCGGCGCCTGCCTGGCGGCGTCGACGGC
>NZ_JBNNOB010000080.1:0-16573 GCF_050274375.1 Sphingomonas sp. NPDC019816 | reverse complement strand
GCCCTTGTCCTTCCAGCCGTTCAGGCTGAGCGAAGTCGAAGCCCACGCCCGAACATTCACCACATAACCGGTTCAATTCCCGCCGAATCCCGTTTCGCTGCCCCCGAAAACCCAAAAGAGGGACAAGCATGATCGACCGGCGGCATTTCCTGGGAAGCACGGCGGCGCTCGCCGTGGCGACGGGCAGCGAAGGCGCGATCGCCCAGACCACCCCCTCTACCCGCCTGACCGCCCTGTTCGACACGCTGGTCCAGGAACAGCTGCGCCGAAGCCCGGAAGGTGCGACCAGCCTCGGCCTCGACACGGGCGTCAATGCCGATCTGCGCAGCAAACTCTCCGACCAGTCGCCAGCGGGGGTCGCGGCGGCGAAGGCGGCGACCAAGGCCGACCTGACCCGGCTCCAGGCGATCGACCCCGCCACCCTGTCGCCCGAGGAGCGGATCGATCTGGAGTCGATCCTCTACACCCGCCGCTCGGCGCAAGCGGTGCAGGCGTTCGATTTCGGCGGCTATTCCTATGGCCCCAGCCCCTATGTCGTGTCGCAGCTGTCGGGTGCCTATCAGTCGGTGCCCGACTTCCTCGACACCAAGCATAAGATCACCAGCGCGGGCGATGCCGACGCCTATCTGATGCGGCTGCGCGCCTTTGCGCGACAGATGGACGCGCAGACCGAGCGGATGCGGCATGACGCCGGGCAGGGCGTGGTGCCGCCCGATTTCATCCTCGACCTGACCATCGAACAGATGGGCAAGACCCGTCAGCCCGCCGCCGAAGCGCTCGTCGTCCAGTCGCTCGCCCGCCGCGCCGCCGAGAAGGGGCTGGGCGATCGCTATGGCCGGCAGGCGGCGAAAATCTACGACGCGGAAGTGCTGCCCGCGCTCGACCGGCAGCTGACCTATGCGAAGCAACTGCGGACGAAGGCGACGCATGACGCCGGCGTCTGGAAGCTGCGAGAAGGCGCGGCCTATTATCCGGCGGCGCTCAAGGCCAATACGACGACCAGTTTCTCGCCCGACGAGGTACATCGCTTCGGCCGCGATCAGGCGGCGATGCTGTCCGCGCGGCTCGACGCACTGTTGAAGAAGCAGGGCTATACCAGGGGCACGGTGGGTGAGCGCATGGCCGCGCTCTACAAAAACCCCGACCAGCTCTACCCCAATACCGACGAGGGCAAGCACGCCGCCATCGCCTATTGCAACGAACGGCTCGATGCGATCCGCACCCGCCTGCCGCAGGTGTTCGAGCGTATTCCGCCTTACGGCTTCGAGGTGCGCCGCGTGCCGCCGCAGACCGAGGCGGGGGCGGCGGCGGCGTTCGCCCAGGCCCCCGCGATCGACGGCTCGCGCCCCGGCCTGGTCTATTTCAACCTGAAGGACAGTGCCGACTGGCCCAAATTCTGCCTGGCGACGACCGTCTATCACGAGGGGCTGCCGGGCCATCAGATGGAGAGCGGCCTCGCGCTGTCGAACACCCGCCTGCCGCTGATCCGCAAGATCAACGGCTTTTCGGGCTATGGCGAGGGCTGGGCGCTCTATGCCGAGCAACTGGCGGACGAGATCGGCATGTATGACGACGATCCGCTGGGGCAGCTGGGATATTTGAAATTCCTGCTGTTCCGCGCCAATCGCTGCGTCGTCGATACCGGGCTGCACCATCTGCGCTGGACCCGCGAACAGGCGATCCGCCACTTCATCGAGGCCGAGGGCGAGGCGGAGGGCTTCGCCACCCGCGAGGTCGAGCGCTACTGCGTAAACCCCGGCCAGGCGGCGAGCTACAAGCTGGGCCATTCGGTGTTCGTCGACATTCGCGACCTGGCAAAGAAACAAAAGGGTGAGCGCTTCGACCTGAAGGCGTTCCATACCGCCGTGCTGCGCCACGGCCGGGTGCCGCTCGACGTGCTCCGCCGGATCGGGGAGGAATGGGCGGCGGCTTGACCTGAATCGGCATCGCGGTGATCTTCCTGTCGGGAGAACATCGCAATGCAGGGCAGCTATCGGCTCCGGCAGGATAAGGGGCAACGGCGGACAGCCGCTGTCGCCACGGGGGCGGTTCATATCGCTCTATTGGCTGTATTGCTCTGGGGCCGCGGCCGCATTCCACACGCGAACCGGAACGGCCGACCTTGACGCTGTTCGATGTGCCCCGTCCGCCCGACCCACCGCCGGTGCCTGTCACCCCGCCGCCGATCGCCCCCGCGCCCGTCAAGCGCGAGAGCCTGGTGCTTCGCGCGACGGCCGGCGGCGGTTCCCCCCGCCGGGCGCCGGCACCGGTCGCCGAACAGGCCGCGCCCGCCGCATCGACACCGGCGCGTTTCGATCCGGTCGACCGCCCCGCCCCGCCCCGGCGGCGGATATCAGTGCGGAACTGCCTCTGCGGATCGGCGTGGCGGCGTCCGATGGCCGAGGCGCGGGAATCGCCAGCGGACGCGGCACAGGCGGGGAGGGGCGCGGCACCGGCAATGGATGCGGCGATGGCGATGGACCGGGTGAGGGGCGGCTACGCTTCGCGCTCGCCGAATGGATCGAAAAGCCGCCCCAGGGCCTGATCGACGAGGCTTTTCCCAAGATGGCGCTTCAGGGCGGCGTCAGCGGCGTGGCGGTGCTGCTCTGCGTCGTGCCCAAACCCGGCCGCCCCAAAAGCTGTTCGATCGCGGCAGAGCGGCCCAAGGGGCGGGGCTTCGGCCCGGCGGCTTTGGGACTGTATCCCAATTTCCGCATACGCCCGGTGATGAAGGGGGATCAGGTCGTCCAAGCCGAGGTGCTGGTCCCGGTGACCTTCACCGTCCACAAATAGGCGTCAGCGCACCACCCACGTGATATGCCCCATCTTACGCCCCGGCCGAGACTCGGCCTTGCCGTACAAGTGCAGGTGCGCGCCCTTTTCGCTGAGCGCGCCTTCCCAGGCGTCGTCGCCGATCAGGTTTTCCATCTGTACATTTGCGCCGGCCAGCGCCGTATCGCCCAGCGGCAGGCCGCAGATCGCGCGGATGTGGTTTTCAAATTGCGAGGTTTCGGCGCCCTCGATCGTCCAGTGGCCCGAATTGTGGACGCGCGGTGCCATCTCGTTGAAGACCGGGCCGTTCTCGGTCGCGAAGAATTCGCAGGCGAGCACGCCGACATAGCCCAGTTCCTCGGCGATGCGGATGGCGAGCGCGGTCGCCTCTTCGGCCTGGGCGGCGATCTCGGGTGGCGCGGGCAGCGTCGAGGTGCGCAGGATCGCGTCGCGGTGGACATTGTGCGGCGGGTCGTAGCGGACCGTCTTGCCGTCTTCCCCACGCGCGATCAGGATCGAGAATTCGTGGCTGAAGTGAATGAAGCCCTCCAGCACCGCCGGGCCCCCGATCGCCTCGAACGCGGCGGGCGCGTCGGCGATGTAGCGGATCAGCACCTGGCCCTTGCCGTCATAGCCGAAGCGCGTGGTCTTCAGGATGGCGGGGCAGCCGATCCGCTCCAGCGCGGCGGTCAGGTCGGCGGCGCAGTTCACCTCGGCCCAGGGGGCGGGGCGGCCACCGACCTTCTCGACGAAGCTCTTCTCGGCGATCCGGTCCTGTGCGACGCGAAGGGCAGCGGGCGACGGGTGGACGGGCAGCCGCTCCGCCAGCCATTCGACCGGGGTTACGTCGACATTCTCGAACTCATAGGTCACGACGTCGCAGGCGGCGACGAAATCGGCCAGCACCACCTTGTTGTGATAGTCGGCGCGGGTCAGCGAGGACGCGGTCTGCGCGGCCACGCTCTCTTCATCGGGGGCCAGCACATGGGTGCGATAGCCGAGCTGCGCGGCGGCCACCGCCAGCATCCGGCCCAGCTGGCCGCCCCCCAGAATCCCGATCGTCGCGCCCGGCTTCAACATGTGGCTTACCCTTGCGGATCGTTGGCGACGCTGTCGGTCTGGCGCTGGCGCCAATCCTTCAGCCGCTCGGCGAGGCGCTCGTCGGACAGCGACAGGATCGAGGCGGCGAGAAGCCCCGCATTGATCGCCCCCGCCTTGCCGATGGCGAGCGTGCCCACGGGGATGCCGCCCGGCATCTGGACGATCGAGAGCAGGCTATCCATGCCCTTCAGCGCCTTGGATTCGACCGGCACGCCCAGCACCGGCAGATGCGTCATCGACGCGGCCATGCCCGGCAGATGTGCAGCACCACCGGCACCCGCGATGATGACCTTGATCCCGCGATCGGCGGCGGTGGTCGCATAATCGTACAGCCGCTGCGGCGTGCGGTGCGCGGAGACGACGCGGGTTTCGTGCGCTACGCCCAGTGCCTCCAGCGTCTCGGCGGCGTGCCGCATGGTTTCCCAGTCCGACGTGGACCCCATGATGATTCCGACCGAAACCATATCCGCTGTTCCGCCTTGCCCCTATGGCCCCGGTGCCGGGGGAAGCGGGCTGACTAGCGGGACGAGGCGAGGGGAGCAAGTTTCCGTATGCGTTCGGGCATATTTGCGGGGATTTTGGCCGGGTGCGGAGCGTGGGCTTCGACTGCGCTCAGCCTGAACGGCTGTTGGTAAACCAAAGGTCCGTTCAGCCTGAGCGAAGTCGAAGGCCAAGGGACGAGGCCTGCCCCACAGGGCAAAACCAGGCGTGGTCGTTCGCCCGACCACCCCCGCGTCGCTTACCGCTCCGACAGGTAATAGCGATCGGTCGGCGTCAGGTCGTCGGCCAGTTCGTAAACGATCGGCTGACCGGTCGGGATTTCGAGACCCGTGATCTCGTCGTCGGGGATGTTCGACAGATGCTTGACCAGCGCGCGCAGCGAGTTGCCGTGCGCCGAGATCAGCACGCGATTGCCGTCACGCAGCGCGGGCGCGATGCGTTCGTCCCAATAGGGCAGGACGCGCGCTATCGTGTCCTTCAGGCTCTCGGTCGCCGGCACGTCGATGCCCGCATAGCGGCGGTCGCCCGAGACGTCGAACTCGCCGCCCGCATCCGCTGGGGGCGGGGGCACGTCGAAGCTGCGGCGCCAGATCTTGACCTGCTCGTCGCCATGCTTGGCTGCCGTCTCCGCCTTGTCGAGACCGGTCAGTCCGCCATAATGGCGCTCGTTCAGCCGCCAGTGCTTCTCGGTCGGCAACCAGAGTCGGCCCATCGTCTCCAGCGCCAGGTTCAGCGTCTTGATCGCGCGGGTCTGAAGGCTGGTGAAGGTCAGGTCGAAGTCCAGGCCCTTCTCGGCCATCATCGCGCCCGCCGCCCGGGCCTCGGCCGCGCCCTGCGCGGTGACATCGACGTCCCACCAGCCGGTGAAGCGGTTCTCCAGATTCCAGGCGGACTGGCCGTGGCGGATCAGGACGAGCTGAGGCATGGAAACTCCTTCAAGGTGATGGCGCCCGCATAGAGAGGCGGGCCGGCGGGGTCGAGGTCAGCCGCGAAATCGGCTTTGCGTCGAGGCGGGATTGGCCTTCAGCACGCGGCCCATGCGCGTCGGCCGGTCGAGCAGTTCGCCGCCGCAATCGGGGCAGGTCTCGTCCAGTTCGTCGGCGCACTCGGCGCAATAGGTCGTCTCCAGCGAGCAGATGAACGCGCCGCCCTGGGACGGCGGCAGGTCCGCGCCGCAGCGTTCGCAATCGGGGCGCATCTCCAGCATCAGGCGGCCACCTCGCGCACCACGTCGCAGATGCGATCGACCAGCGTCTCGACCTGACGCTGGTCCTCGCCCTCGGCCATCACGCGGATGACGGGTTCGGTGCCCGATGGGCGGATGACCAGGCGACCGCGCCCGGCCAGTTCGGCCTCGGCGGCGGCGATGACGCTCTGTACCTTTTCATGTTCCAGCGGCTTGCCGCCCGCGAAGCGGACATTCTTGAGCAGCTGGGGCAGCGGATCGAAGCGGTGCAGCACTTCGCTGGCGGGTGCGCCGGCGCGCTTCAGCTCGGCCAGCACCTGGAGCGCGGCGACCAGACCGTCGCCGGTGCGGGCATAGTCGGACAGGATGATATGCCCCGACTGCTCGCCGCCGACATTGTAACCGC
This sequence comes from Sphingomonas sp. NPDC019816, assembly GCF_050274375.1. NCBI lineage: Bacteria > Pseudomonadati > Pseudomonadota > Alphaproteobacteria > Sphingomonadales > Sphingomonadaceae > Sphingomonas > Sphingomonas sp. NPDC019816. The sequence continues at coordinate 10,607 of NZ_JBNNOB010000080.1, read as the reverse complement.
GCGTCCGCATCGCCTCCAGCACATGGCGGTCGCCGACCTTGGTGCGGACGAGGCCCAACCCTTGCGCGGCCAGATGCCGCTCCAGCCCCAGATTGGACATGACGGTGGCGACCAGACCACCCCCGGCCAGCCGGCCCTCGCGCGCATAGCTGGTGGCTATGGTCGCCATCAGCTGGTCGCCATCGACGACCATGCCCTTTTCGTCGACGATGATCAGCCGGTCGGCGTCACCGTCCAGCGCGATGCCGATGTCCGCACCACTCGCCACGACGGTCTCGGCCAGCGTCTGCGGCGCGGTCGAGCCGACGCCGTCATTGATGTTGGTGCCATTGGGCGTCACGCCGATTGCGACCACGTCGGCACCCAGCTCCCACAAGGCGGCGGGCGCGACCTTGTACGCCGCACCATTGGCGCAGTCGATCACGACGCGCAGACCGTCGAGGCGCAGCGATTGTGGAAAGGTCGACTTGGCGAAGTGGATATAGCGGCCGGCGGCGTCCTCGACCCGGCGCGCGCGGCCGATTTTCCCCGAGGAAACCAGCGGCACCTTCTCCTCGATCAGCGTCTCGATCGATTCCTCGGCCTCGTCGGACAGCTTGTAGCCATCGGGACCGAACAGCTTGATGCCGTTATCGGCGAAGGGATTGTGGCTGGCCGAGATCATCACGCCGATATCGGCGCGCATCGAATGGGTCAGCATCGCGACCGCCGGCGTGGGCAACGGACCGACCATCACCACGTCCATGCCGACGCTGGTAAAGCCCGCGACCAGCGCGGATTCGAGCATATAGCCCGACAGGCGGGTGTCCTTGCCGATCACCACGCGGTGGCGGTGATCGCCGCGCAGGAAATAAGCCCCGGCGGCCATGCCGACCTTCATCGCCATCTCGGCGGTCATCACCGCCCCGTTGGTCGCGCCGCGAATGCCATCGGTGCCGAAATATTTTCTTGCCATACAGCCGGGTCCCTGCCGGATTAGGAGCGAGGCGCCATACACGCCCCTGGATGGTTACGTCCTTAGCGCGGGGTGGCGCAAAGCTCAAAGAACCGAACCGTCCCAAAACAATATGCCCGAACCCAAGGTGAGATTGTCATGTCGCGTGCCACGCTGATCCTCCTGAGCCTTGCCGCGGGGCTGATCGCCGGAGTTGCGGTCGCGAGCTTCGCGCCCGGCGGGGCCGGGGCTGTCGTCGCGGTGGCGCGGCCGATCGGCACGCTGTGGCTCAACGGGTTGCAGATGACGGTCATCCCGCTGGTCGTCACGCTGCTGATCACCGGGGTCGCGGCGACCGCGCAGGCGGCGCAGGCCGGGCGGATCGCGGGGCGGGCGATCGCGACCTTCCTGTCGCTCGACGCGCTGACCGCCAGCATGGCCGCGATCGTCACGCCGATCCTGTTGAGCCTCGCCCCCATGCCGCGCGCGGCGGGCCAGGCGCTGCGCGCCGCGCTGGGCCATGCCGAGCCGGTCGCGCCGTCGCCGCCGATCGCCGAGTTCGTCACCAATATCGTGCCGACCAACATCTTCGCGGCGGCGACCAACAATGCGTTGTTGTCGCTGATCCTGTTCACCCTGGCCTTCGCCTTCGCCATCACCCGGATCGAGGGAGAAGCGCGCGACCTGCTGCTGCGTGTGTTCACCGCGATCCGCGACGCGATGCTGGTCCTGATCGGCTGGGTATTGTGGCTGGCGCCGCTTGGGGTGTTCGCGCTGGCGCTGGTCGTGGGTGCGAGTGCGGGCGGCGCGGCCTTCGGGGCGCTGGCGCATTATATCGCGATCATCGCCAGCGTCGGCGTCGTCGTGATGCTGATGGCGTATGGCGTGGCGGCGATGCTGGGGCGGACCGCGCCCGCCCGCTTCGCCCGCGCGCTGGCCCCGGCCCAGGCGGTCGCCATCTCGACGCAAAGCTCGCTCGCCAGCCTGCCGGCGATGATCGAGGGCACCCGGGCCTTGCGCATCGCGCCGGAGACCGCCGGGTTGGTCCTGCCCATGGCGGTGGCGATGTTCCGCGCGACCCAGCCGGCGATGAACGTCGCGGTCTCGCTCTACATCGCGCACTGGTTCGGGATCGCGCCCGACCTGACCTCGGTCGCGGCCGCCGTGGTGGTGGCGATCCTGGTGTCGCTGGGCTCGGCGAGCCTGCCGTCGCAGATCACCTTCTTCGCCTCGATCGCGCCGGTCTGCGTCGCGCTGGGGGTGCCCGCCGCGCCTTTAGGGCTGCTGATCGCGGTGGAGACGATTCCCGACATTTTCCGAACCCTGGGCAATGTCAGCATGGACCTTGCCGCCACCGCGACCGTTTCGCGGTGGAGCGGCACAACCGGCAAGGACGTCCCATGAAATATCGCACATTAGGCCCCGAATTCGAGGTTTCCGCGCTGGGCCTCGGTTGCATGCCGATGGCCGGTATCGGCCGGAACATGTATGGCGAGGCGAGCGAGGCGGAGAGCATTGCCACCATCCACCGCGCGATCGAGCTGGGCGTGACCCTGTTCGACACCGCCGAAATCTATGGTCCGCTGGTCAATGAGGAACTGGTCGGGCGCGCCATTCGCGGCAAGCGCGATGCGGTGGTCATCGCGACCAAGTTCGGCTTTCGCTATGACGAGAACGGCATGACCGGCGTGGATTCGACCCCCGCCAATGTCCAGCGGTCATGCGAAGGCTCGCTCAAGCGGCTGGGGGTCGAGACGATCGACCTGTTCTATCAGCACCGCGTCGACCCCCATGTCCCCATCGAGGAGACGGTCGGCGCGATGGGCCGCCTGGTCGAGCAGGGCAAGGTGCGTCGACTGGGCCTGTCCGAGGCGAGCGCCGAGACGATCCGCCGCGCCGCCGCCGCCCACCCGATCGCGGCGGTCCAGTCCGAATATTCGCTGTGGGAACGCGATGTCGAGGCCGACATCCTGCCGGTGGTGCGCGAACTGGGCATCGGCTTCGTGCCGTACAGCCCGCTGGGACGCGGGTTCCTGACCGGGCAGATCACGAAGCGCGAGGATTTGCCCGAGGGCGATTACCGCCGCAACGACCCGCGCTACTCGGAAGAGAATTTCGACCGCAATATGAAGGTGGTCGAGGCGGTGAGGCAGATCGCCGCCGCGCATGACGCGAGTGCCGCGCAGGTGGCGCTGGCATGGTTGCTGGCGCAAGGCGACGACATCGTGCCGATCCCCGGCTCCAAGCGGCGCGCAACGCTGGAGGATTCGATGAAAGCGGCGGATTTGACGCTGTCGGCGGAAGAACTGGCCCGGCTCGACGAAGCCTCGCCGCGTGGTGGTACGGCGGGTCCGCGTTATGGCGAGCGGGCGATGGCGATGACGCGGCTCTGAGCCAGGCGTCCCCAACTCCGTTCAGGCTGAGCGAAGTCGAAGCCCACGCACCGGACTTTCGGCGTGACTTTGCACGGATTGGATCCGATCTCGCGAAGCCGCGAAGACGCGAAGATTTTTGTTCGCGCGGAGGCGGAGGCGCAGAGAGGTTCGGATGCGCTTCGGCGCACCCGCGCAATTCAGCGTTCCGCTTTGCCGCACCGTGTTTGTGTTAGGCCAGCCTGACGGCTGGATACGCCCCCTCCGCGTCTCCGCGCGAAACACCCTATCTCCGTTCGCACTGAGCGAAGTCGAAGTGCACGGGATGCCACTCACGGAAAGTCCGGTGCGTGGGCTTCGACTTCGCTCAGCCTGGACGGGTGATGGCAGGGCGGTCGGGACATCCCGACCGCCCAGAGCCCATCAATGCGGCTTCTGCTCCATGCGCGTATCGACCCCCGCCGCCGCCGGTTCGGCCAGCTCCTTGTCGCCCGCCAACGCGGCTTCGGCCTTCAGCAGGTCGAGGTGCATCAGCTTGGCCACCAACGGCGAGATGACCAGCACCACCGCCCCGATGCCGATCGAATACCAGCCGATCCGGCTATAGACCGCCAGCACCGTGTCCGGCCCGGCACCCTCGCCACCGGTCGCCTGCGCGATCAGGCCGGCGATGAAGTTGCCGCCCGCCGTCGCCAGGAACCAAGTGCCCATCATCAGCCCGGTCATGCTGGGCAGCGACAGTCGCGTCATCGCGGCCAGCCCGACCGGCGAGAAGCACAGCTCGGCCATGGTGTGGATCAGATAGACCAGGATCACGAAGATCACGGGCGTCGGCGCACCGGCATAGGCCGCCGCACCCGCCACCAGCACCAGGAAGCCCGCGCCCACGCCGACCAGGCCGATGCCGAACTTGAACGGTGCGCTCGGCTCCAGCCCGCGCTTGCCCAGGATGGTCCACAGCGCGGCGAAGGCGGGCGCCAGCAGGATGATGAAGATCGAGTTGACCGACTGGAAGGCTGAGGCCGGGATGGTCCAGCCCATCAGCGTCCGGTCGACCGAGCGATCGGTATAGACGTTGAGCGACGAACCCGCCTGCTCGAACAACGCCCAGAAGAGCGGGCACAGCGCGATCAGGAACAGCGCGGCGAAGATGCGGTCGCGGTCGACCTTGGGCAGGGTGAACACCGCGCGCCACAGGACGAAGGCGACGGTCGCGGCCGCGAACACGACCAGCAGCGTGCCGACCGCATCCTGATGCTGGATCAGCTGCCAGGTGATCAGGGTGGCGGCGATCGCACCCAGATAGATCAGCCATTCGCGCGACAGACCGGCGACGACCGGCGCGCGCAGCACGGGCAGCGACGGTGCCTCGCCCGCGCCGTGCAGCTCGCGCTTCAGCGCGATGAAGGCGATCAGGCCAAGGATCATGCCGACGCCCGCCGCGCCGAAGCCATAGGCCCAGCCTACCGTCTCGCCCAGCACGCCGCACACGATCGGCCCCAGCGCACCGCCGGCATTGATGCCCATGTAGAAGATCGAGAAGGCGGGATCGCGGCGCATGTCGTCACGCCCATAAAGCTGTCCCACCAGCACCGAGATATTGGCCTTCAGGAAGCCGGTGCCGATCACGATCGAGGCGAGCGCGAGGTAGAAGCCCTCCAGATAGGCCCCCGTCGCGCCCTGCGGCCCCTCCATCACCGCGATCAGGATATGGCCGAAGGCGATGAACAATCCGCCCGCCAGCACCGCGCGCCTGGCCCCCAGATAACGGTCGGCCAGATAACCGCCGATGACGGGCGTGACGTACACCAGCGAGGTATAGGCGGCATAGATGCCGAAGGCCGGTTCGTCGGAGAACAGGAAATGCTTGGTCAGGTAGAAGACCAGAATGGCGCGCATTCCGTAATAGGAAAAACGCTCCCACATCTCGGTAAAGAACAACAGGAACAGGCCCCGGGGATGGCCCAAAACCGTCTTGCCGCGCGCGGCGGCCTCATACGCAGTCGCCATGCCGGCGTTCACTCCATCGGGATCGCCCCCGGCGCGCCAGGGGCACGCGGAAGGGGCGTAATGGTTCGGTAACCTAACGCCAAAGCCGCGACTGTAAATATCATGCGCGAAGACGTAAGGATCGATCGCATGAGTGACATGGCCTTCAACGACCGTTCGACCCCGCTGACGCTGCTGGAAACCCGCCGTTCGGGCAAGCCGCGCGACCTGATCGCGCCCGGCCCCGATGCCGATCAGCTGGACCGGATCCTGCGCATCGCGGCGCGCACCCCCGATCATGGCAAGCTGGCCCCCTGGCGCTTCGTGATCGTGGCCGACGATGCCCGCGCCAAGCTGGCCGAAGTGATCACCACCGCCTACCGGGCCGAACGGCCGCAGGCGAGCGCGACCGAGATCGCCGCGCTGGAACAGTTCGCGCATCAGGCGCCCAGCCTGGTCGTCGTGCTGTCCGCACCCCGCACGGGCAGCCATATTCCGTTGTGGGAACAGGAATTGTCGGCCGGCGCGGCGTGCATGAACCTGCTCCACGCCGCGCATGCCATGGGGTTCGCCGGGGGCTGGCTGACCGGCTGGCCCAGCTTTTCCGATGCGGTGCGCGATGCCTTCGGTCAGGCGCCCGAGCGGATCGCGGGGTTTATGTTCCTGGGCACCCCCGGCCGCCCGCTCGACGAGCGACCGCGGCCCGACATGGCCGCCATCGTGTCGCACTGGACCGGTCCGGCGGCGTGATCCGAGCCTTACCGCCTGCAAACGTTATCGTTTCTCCGCTCGACTTTGCCGGTCCGTTGCTGTATTAAGCTGGCATGACAGCTCTTAGCGGTGACGACAGCCCGGTTTACATCCGCCTGCGCGGGACGATCGCGGCGGGTATCCTCAACGGCACCTACCGGGCGGGCGACCAGCTTCCCTCGGTTCGTGCGCTGGCGGCGGAGCAGGGGGCCAACCCGCTGACGGTCGCGAAAGCCTATCAGAGCTTTCAGGACGACGGCTATGTCGAGGTGCGGCGCGGGGTCGGCATGTTCGTGATGCCCGGTGCCGCAGACCGGCTGCGCTCCGCCGAGCGTGAGACCTTCCTGCGCGTGCAATGGCCGCGCATCCGCGATCACATCACGCTGCTGGACCTCGACGTCGCCGATCTGCTGAACGCCGAGCGGGTCTGACCGCCGGGCGGCGGACCCGGCTCAACAGGCCCGTCACCGCGACCCAGGTCGCCAGCACCCCGGTCAGCGCGGCGAGCGGAATCCAGATCCAGGGCATGGATTGCCCTTCGTGCAGCCGCCCGATCCAGGACAGCGCGACCGGCACGGCCAGCGCCGGGGCGGAGACCGCGCCGGCGGTATCGTCGGCGACCTTGACCGTTCCGTAGACCGAATCGTCGAAGTGCAGCGTCCAGTCGGGCGAGCGTTCGGTCGGCCATTCGACCGCGATCAGCCGCCCCTGCGACCAGTGACGCGCGCTGGCGACGACATGCCGGACCGACAGGGCGGGGCGGGGAACGGGTGGCGTCGACAGGGCGACGGCGTGTCCCGGCGACACGGCGAGCACGATGCCGGACGCCGTCATCGCCAGTACCGGGATGGCGGACCATAGTCCGATGCGGGCGTGCCATGAAGCTTTGGCCACATCTTTTCGCGGCGGACCTTTGGCGGCGGGCTTCGTACGCTGGCGGAAGAGATGTGCCCATAGCCCGGTCAGGCCGGCGAGCAGCGCCCCCATGCCCCCGATCGCGACGATCCAGCGACCGACGCCCGACAGGAACAGTCCGCCATGCAGCCAGCGCATCGTACCCGTCACCCCGCCATCGGCCCAGCCGCTGGCCAGCACCTGCGCGGTCGGCGGATCGAGGAACAGCTGACGCCGCGCGCGGTCGCTCACCCGGTCGAGCGTGACGATGACCGGCGACGACCCCCCTTCCATCGACAGCGCCGCGATCCGCTCGCCGGGGCGCAGGCGGCGATACGCCGTATCGGCATAGGCACCGGCGTCGAGCCGCGTCTCGCCGCTGATCCGATAGCGGGCGGGGGCGGCGATCCGCTCGATCAGCGGCGTAGCGGCCAGCAGCGTTCCCGACAGCGCCAGCGCGATGGCGAGCAGCCCGATCGCCAGCCCCAGCCAGCGATGAACCCGCACTCCTGCGTCACGAAGGGAAAATCCGGCCACATGACCCCCGAATTGGATGGCGCGCCCTGCCGGACCCGACGGGCGGCGTCAATTGCGGGCCGGCCTGTCCGCGCTCATCCCCAACCACCGTTCGGGCTGAGGGGGGCGAAGTCGGCGCGGATCGTTTGCCCGGATGGGGAAGGGGGACTGTGTGGTTGAGGGCGTCCTGTGGCCTTCGACTTCGCTCAGGCGGAACGGGGGATTGGATTGTGCGGAGAAGTCGAGAGGGGGCGTGACCGGTGGCTCGATCCGAAAAGGCGCACCCTTATCGCCAATCCCTCCCCTCCGTTCAGGCTGAGCGAAGTTGAAGCCCACGCCGATCACTTTCCGCAGGGGGCGAAAGGCCCCGTGTGAGGAGGTTGTGCCGTGGCCTTCAACTTCGCTCAGGCAGAACGGAGGATTGGTTCGCGCGGAGACGCGGAGGCGCGGAGAGGGCTTATGATCGGTGGTGCCACCCGAGTAGGTACACCCTGATCCACCAATTCCCTCCTCCGTTCAGGCTGAGCGAAGTCGAAGCCCAAGCCGATCGCTTGCCCGAAGGACGAGGTTCATCCCTTGGCCTTCGACTATGCTCAGGCTGAACGGCGGCTGGGGTGATTTGGTTGGCGCAGAGACGAGGATGGCGGTGAGGCCAGTGAATCTCCTCTCGGCGCCCTCCGCGCCTCTGCGCGAACCTTATTACCGCCGCAGGAACAGCCACGACCGGATCGCACTCGCCAGGTTCGGCGGATCGTCCGCCACGATCCGCAGCGCGTCGATCTCCGCCACCAGCGCCGACAGCGGCAGGTGATGCGCCGCCGCCGCCGCCTCCAGCGCGGTCCAGAAGACCGGCTCCAGGCTGATCGAGGTCTGGTGCCCGGCGATGGTGATCGAGCGCTTGACCGGGCCGACGAACCCTTCCGCCGGGGCCGCGATCCGGCTCATTCGGTGTCGAACAGGGCGGCCAGCTGCTCGATGATCGTGCCGCCCAGCTGTTCGGCGTCCATGATCGTCACCGCGCGCGCATAATAGCGGGTCACGTCATGGCCGATGCCGATCGCGATCAGCTCGACCGGGCTCTTGCTCTCGATCCAGCCGATGACCTGGCGCAGGTGCCGTTCCAGATAGCTGCCGGAATTGACCGACAGGGTCGAGTCGTCGACCGGCGCGCCGTCGGAGATGACCATCAGGATGCGCCGCTCCTCGGGCCGCGCGATCAACCGGCTGTGCGCCCACATCAGCGCCTCGCCGTCGATATTCTCCTTGAGCAGCCCTTCGCGCATCATCAGGCCGAGATTGTTGCGCGCGCGCCGCCACGGCTCGTCGGCCTGCTTGTAGACGATGTGGCGGATGTCGTTCAGCCGCCCCGGCTGCGGCGGGCGTCCGGCCGCCAGCCAGGTTTCGCGACTCTGCCCGCCCTTCCAGGCGCGGGTGGTGAAGCCCAGGATCTCGGTCTTCACCCCGCACCGCTCCAGCGTGCGCGCGAGGATGTCGGCGGAGATGGCGGCGATGCCGATCGGCCGCCCGCGCATCGACCCCGAATTGTCGATCAGGAGCGTGACGACGGTATCGCGGAAATCGGTATCGCGTTCGATCTTGTAGGACAGCGACTGGCCGGGATTGACGACGACGCGGGAGAGACGCGCGGCATCGAGGATGCCCTCTTCCTGATCGAAATCCCACGACCGCGACTGCTGCGCCATCAACCGGCGTTGCAGCCGGTTGGCGAGCTTCGACACCGCCGATTGCAGATGTGCCAGCTGCTGGTCGAGATAACCACGAAGCCGCGCCAGTTCGTCGGCGTCGCACAGCTCACCGGCGGCGATCACCTCGTCATATTGGGTGGTCCAGGGCTTATAGTCGAATTGCGATGCCAGATCGGTCAGCGGGCGGTTGGGGCGGGTCGGCTGGCTACCCTCGTCGCCGTCTTCGCCGGGTTCGCCGTCGAGATCGTCGAGCGAGTCCTGGCTCTGCTCCTGCGACTCGCCGTCCTCGCTGTCGGCGTCACGCTTCTCGGCACGCGCCTCGACCTCGCCTTCGCCCTGGCCCTGCTCGTCGTTATCCTCTTCGCTCTCGTCCTGCTGCTGCTCGTCCTCGCCCTCTTCGTCATTGCCGCCCTCATCGGCCTGATCGGGTTCAGCGGGCGGCTCGGCGAGTTCGAGGTCGGCGAGCATCTTGGCGGTCAGCGACTGGAACGCCTTCTGATCGTTCATCGCGCCCGCCAGCGCATCGAGGTCGGTCGCCCCCTCTAGCCAGTCGCGGACCAGCGCCAGCGCGGGCGCGGTTTCGGCAGGCGAAGGCCGACCCGTCATCCGCTCGCGCAGCAGCAGCCCGAGCGCGGTCGACAACGGCACCTCGTCGCGATTGCGCGCCCGCGTCATCGGGTCGGAGCGCAACCGCACGTCCAGCGCATGGGCGAGGTTGTCGCCGATCCCGGCATAGCCGCGCGCGCCCAGCGCCTCGATCCGTGCCGTCTCGACCGCGTCATAGACCGCGCGCGCCACTGCCTCGACCGGCGCAGCCTTGGCGTGCAGCGCGGTGTCGTGCAGCTTCAGCCGCAGCGCGAAGGCATCGGCAAAGCCGCGCGCCTCCGCCACCTGCTCGGGCGGCAGCGTGCGCCCCGGCATGGGCACGCGGATATGCTTGCCCGATGCGGTCGGCGCGTCGGCGGTGTAGGCGAGCTCGACCTCCGGCTCCTGCGCGATCGTGCGCGCCGTGCCGCCGAGGACCGCCTTGAACCGGTCGAGAGGGGTTTCGTTCGCCACGGGGATCAGGCCCGGCCGACGACGCTTTCGGGCAGGTCCTTGCCGAAGACGCGCTGATAATATTCCGCCACCAGCGCGCGTTCGTTCTCGTCGCACTTGTTGAGGAACGACAGGCGGAAGGCGAAGCCCGGATCACCGAAGATCAGCGTATTCTGCGCCCAGGTGATGACCGTGCGCGGGCTCATCACGGTCGAGATGTCGCCGTTGACGAAGCCCTTGCGGGTCATGTCGGCGACGCGGACCATGTTCTCGACCAGCTGCTTGCCATCGGGCTTGTCATATTCGCCCGACTTGGCGAGCACGATCTGCGCCTCGGTGGCGGCGGGCAGATAGTTTTTTTTTTTTTTTTTTTTTTTTTTTTTTTTTTTTTTTTTTTTTTTTTTTGTT
>NZ_JBNNOB010000079.1:0-16575 GCF_050274375.1 Sphingomonas sp. NPDC019816 | reverse complement strand
GGCTGAACGGAGGGAGGAGTAGGTCTTCCACAACATCCGTTCAGCCTGAGCGAAGTCGAAGCCACGGGACTCACTCCAACCCCTTCAAAAATCCCGCCGCCTGCGCCCGGATCGCTTTCCGGTCCTCCTCCGCCATCCGGTTCAAATTCCGATACGGCATCGCCATGCGCGGGTTCTCGCCGAAGCGGTTCTCATGCCGCGCCAGGAAATCCCAATAGAGCGCGTTGAACGGGCAGGCGTCCTCGCCGACCCGCTGCTTCACGTCATAGCGGCAATGCCCGCAATAATCCGACATCCGGTTGATATACGCCCCCGACGACACGTACGGCTTGGACGCGATGATGCCGCCATCGGCGAACTGGCTCATGCCGACGACATTGGGCAGCTCGACCCATTCATAGGCATCGATATAGATTTCCAGATACCAGCGATGCACCTCGGCCGGGTCCGCGCCGATCAGAATGGCGAAATTGCCCGTCACCATCAGCCGCTGGATATGATGCGCATGCGCGGTGTCGAGCGTCTGGCCCAGCGCCTGCGCCATGCAGTGCATGTCGGTCTCGCCGGTCCAGTAGAAGCCGGGCAGCGGCCGGTCGGCGCGCAGGAAGTTGCGCTCCGCATAATTCGGCCCGACATGCCAATAGAGCCCGCGCACATATTCGCGCCACCCGATGATTTGGCGGATATAGCCTTCGACCGAATTCAGGCTGGCGTTGCCGTCCTCATATTCCGCTTCCGCCATCCGGCAGAGTTCCAGCGGATCGAGCAGTCCCGAATTGATATAGGGCGACAGGACCGAGTGCCACAGCTGGTGCTGCCCGGTCAGCATCGCGTCCTGATAGTCGCCGAATTTGGGCAGGCCGTGCGCCATGAACGCCTCGGCCTGCTTCCGCGCGTCCTCGGCAGTGACAGCATAAGCGAAGCCTTCGAGCGAGCCGGGATGATTGTCGAAACGGCTCGCGACCAGCGTCAGCACCTCGCGGGTCGTCCTGTCGGGCGCGAAGGTCAGCGGCTCGGGCGGCGTGTCCTTCTTCGGCGCGGGCTTGCGGTTGTCGGCGTCGTAATTCCACTTGCCGCCCTCGGGCTTGTCGCCCTTCATCAAGAGGCCGGTCTTGCGCCGCATCAGCCGGTAGAAAAACTCCATGCGGAGTTCCTTGCGGTCCTTCGCCCACTCCTCGAACTCGCCCTGGCTGGCGATGAAGCGGGTGTCGGGGCGGATGTCGACGGGGATACCGAACATCGTCTCCCACGCCTCCAGCATCGCGGCGACGCGCCATTCGCCCGCCTGGGTTACGACGATCCGTTCAGGGTCATGACGTTCGACCGCGCGGGCAACCTCACCGGTGAAGCTGCCCGCGTTGTCGGGGTCGTTCAGCTTGACGTAATCGACCCGCCAGCCCGCCTGTTTCAGCGCCTCGGCATGGTGGCGCATGGCCGACAGGATATAGGCGATCTTGGCCTTGTGATGGCGGACGTAACTCGTCTCGTCCGCCACCTCCATCATCAGCAGCACGGTGCGTTTCGGATCGGCGCCCTCCAGCGATGACAGGTTCATCGACAATTGATCGCCCAGAATCGGGATCAGCGTTGGCGCTTTGGGCATGGCTGTCCTACATGGCCTTTCATGAAGCATCTCGGCCAGACCAGCGCGCTGCCCGCTTCCCCGGAAGAGGCGGTGCTCGATTATGTTCCCAACCCCCGTCCGGGGCGCACCTATCTGATCCGGTTCGCCGCGCCCGAGTTCACCTCGCTATGCCCGGTAACCGGCCAGCCCGACTTCGCGCATCTCGTCATCGACTATGTGCCGGGCGAGACGATCGTCGAGTCCAAGTCATTGAAACTGTTCCTCGGCAGCTTCCGCAACCATGCCGGTTTCCATGAGGATTGCACCGTCGGCATCGGCGAGCGGCTGTTCGACGAGATGAAGCCCATCTGGCTGCGCATCGGCGGATACTGGTATCCGCGCGGCGGCATCCCCATCGACGTGTTCTGGCAGTCCTCCGCCCCGCCCGCCGATCTATGGCTGCCCGACCAGGGCGTGGCCGGGTATCGCGGCCGAGGGTGAGGGCCATAGCCGCTGCCTGGAGATGGACGTAATTTTCCGTCTTCTGGTCGCGTCAACCGTTTGCAGTGCAGCAAATATGTAACACGCCCTGCAACCTTCCTGCCAAATGCGTGTTGATTGAAGCGCGTGGTGTGCGGCGGATCTGCCGTCGCCGCTACGTTTTCAAGGACATGCGATATGGTGGATGCGAACGGAACCGTGATCGAGCGATTGGCGCTGATTGGCAACTTCCTGCCCCGGCAATGCGGGCTCGCGACCTTCACCACCGACGTCTATACCGCGATGCGCGATCGCTTTCCTGAGCTGGCGGTCGATGTCTATGCGATGGACGATCATCCCGGCCGCTACGCCTATCCCCCGGCGGTGACCGCCGCCATCGCGCAGCATGATCGCGGCGCCTATATTGACACCGCCCGCCGGATCGAGGCGAGCGGCGCGCAGGCGATCTGGGTTCAGCATGAATATGGCATCTATGGCGGTGCCGCCGGCGAGCACCTGCTGGCGATGCTCGATCGCACCACGCTGCCCGTGATCGCGACGCTGCACACCGTTCTCGAAAAGCCCTCCGCCGACGAGCGTCGCGTGATGGAGGGGCTGCTGCGCCGCTGCGCGCGCATCATCGTCATGGCCGACAAGGGTCGCGACATCCTCCAGCGCGTCTATGGCGCCGATCCGCGCCAGATCGCGATGATCCCGCACGGCGTGCCCGATCGCGACCTGATCGCGCCCGACAGCCTGAAGGCGAAGTTCGGCTGGGAAGGGCGCAAGGTCGTCTTCACCTTCGGTCTGCTCGCGCCCAACAAGGGGATCGAGACGATCATCGAGGCGCTGCCCGCCGTCGCCGCGCACCATCCCGAGCTGCTCTATGTGGTGCTGGGCGCGACCCATCCCAATCTGGTGGCGCATGAGGGCGAGGCCTATCGCGACCGGCTGAAGGCACTGGCCGAGGCGCGCGGCGTGGCGGACAATGTCGCCTTCGTCGACGCCTTTGTCGATCATGACGACCTGATCGAATATCTCCAGGCGGCCGACATCTACGCGACGCCCTATAACAACCCCGCCCAGATCACGAGCGGAACGCTGTCCTACGCCATCGGCGTAGGCAAGGCGGTGATCTCGACGCCCTATGTCCATGCCACCGAAATCCTGGCGGACGATCATGGCGTTCTGGTCGGCTTCGGCGATGTCGCTGCCTTCGCGCGCGAGATCGACCGGCTGCTGTCGGACGAGGCCGCCCGCGACCATCTGTCGCAGCGGGCCTATGCGCGCGGCCGCACGATGATCTGGCCACGTCTGGCCGAGGCGGCGCTGGAGCAGATCGGCGCGGCCATCACCGCGCGTCCGCGCCGTCTTCAGGCCGAATATCGCCCGGCGATCAAGCCGCTTGTCGCCGACCTCGCCGCCGTCGAGCGGATGAGCGACTCGACCGGCATGTTGCAGCACGCCATCTACTCGGTCCCCGATCGCCGGCATGGCTATTGCATCGACGACAATGCCCGTGCGCTGATCTTCATGACGCAGGCGCCCGGCATCGATCCCGTCACGCGCGACAAGTGGACGACCATCTACGCCTCGTTCCTGCAATATGCCTGGAACCCGGAAGCGCGGCGGTATCGCAACTTCATGCGCTTCGACCGCAGCTGGTGCGAGGATGTGGGGTCGGAGGATTCCAACGGGCGCACCCTCTGGGCGTTGGGCGTGACCGCGCGCGATGCGCAGATGGCCAAACACCGCGACTGGGCGCAGATGTGGTTCGATGCGACCGCCTCGCTGGCGCTCGACCTGGGGTCGCTCCGTGCACAGGCTTTCGCGATGCTGGGTGCGGCCGCCATGCTGGAGGCGCGGCCGGGGCATCAGTTGGCGCGTGCCATCCTCGAAAAGATGCCCGACCTGCATCTGGCTCTGCTGGAGGAGGCGCGTCGGCCCGAATGGCAGTGGTTCGAGATCGTTCTCGCCTATGACAATGCCCGCGTGCCGCAGGCGCTGATCGAGGCGGGGCGTGCGCTCGGTCGACAGGACCTGATCGATTGCGGCATTTCGACGCTCGACTGGATCGTCGCCAAGCAGACCTCGCCCGAGGGACGGTTCCGCGCGGTCGGCAGCGAAAGCTTCGGCCGCCCCTATGCCGAGCCGTTGCAGTTCGACCAGCAGCCGCTGGAGGCGCAGGCGACGGTCGAGGCGTGCCAGTCGGCTTATCTCGCCACCCGCGATCCGCGGTGGATCAAGGAGGGCGAGCGCGCTTATGGCTGGTTCCTGGGGGTCAACGACCTCGACCTGCCGCTGGCGACCGCCAATGACGGCGGCTGTTTCGACGGCCTGATGCCGACCGGCCTCAATCGCAACCAGGGCGCCGAATCGATCCTGGCGCTGCAACTCGCCAATTGCGCGATTGCAAGCCTTTGCCAATCCGCCTCAACCATGGCAGGAGCCGATCGTCACATCGCCTGACGCGTCATGCGCGAAAGGTGATGAGGCAGGCGTTTTTGGTAGAGTGGCGAGACGATAGCGCGATGGATTTGTTCAACCACCGGCTGCGGCTTCATGCCGATCCTTCCCGCGTCGTGGTCCGCCCCTTTCACATAGCCTGGGGCGGCGGCAACGGTGCGCCCCCCAGTCGGACCGAGCGCTTGGTCGGCGAGGTGCTGGCCATGTCGCCGCAGGAAGCGCGCGACCAGCTGGAAACCGTGCTGAAGGATTTCGAGGCGCGCCACTGGCAAACGCGGCGCGTCTTCATGACCCGCTACGACCAGATCGAGGATCTGCTGAAGCTCGACGGGTCGAAGATCAGCGACGAGAAGCGGCAGCTGATCGGCGCCTATTTCTGCCACGAATATAGCTATGCCGCCGCCGCGCTGATGAATCCCTCGGCGGTGCCGCATTTCGACCAGACCGGCATCCAGCCGGGATCGCAGCGTATCCTGATGTCGATGCGCGCGGTGGGTGAGGGGCATATCTCCTCGGTCGCCTTCCGCGAAGGCATCATCAACGACCAGAACCAGCTCCGCCTCGCGCCCGAGCCGCCCTTCGCGACCGCGACCGACGTGCATGGCTGGGGCGACGACGATGTGCCCAACGGCCCCGTCACCGTGCATCGCCACCGCGACTCGACGCTGTCGGGCACGGTCATCTTCCCGATTACCCAGGCCCAGTCCAAGGGGCTGGAGGACATGCGGATCGTCCAGTTCACGCATGACGACGGCGCGGTCGAATGGATCGGCACTTATACCGCCTATGACGGTGCGGGCATCCAGTCCGAGCTGATGCGTACGCGCGACTTCCGCTCGTTCGACCTGGTGCCGATGACCGGATCGGCGGCGCGCAACAAGGGCATGGCACTGTTCCCGCGCAAGGTCGGCGGCCAATATATGATGATCGGGCGGCAGGACGGCGAGAACCTGTTCCTGCTCAAGTCCGACTCGCTGACCCATTGGGACGAGGGCGAGAAGATCCTGACCCCCGTCTTCCCGTGGGAGCTGGTGCAGATCGGCAATTGCGGCCCGCCCATCGAGACGGACGAGGGCTGGCTGCTGCTGACCCACGGCGTCGGCGCGATGCGCAAATATTCGATCGGCGCCGCGCTGCTTGACAAGAACGACCCGTCCAAAGTGCTCGGCCGGACGAAGCAGCCGATCCTCGCCGCCAAGGACCAGGACCGCGAGGGCTATGTGCCCAACGTCGTCTATTCCTGCGGCGCGATCCGCCACGGCGATTCGCTGTTCCTGCCCTACGGCATCGCGGACAGCTCGATCGGCTTTGCCTTCGTGAAGATCAGCGAGCTGCTGGCGGCGATGTGACGGCGCGGTGGCGCGGGTGATGTACCGCGCCACGAAGCCCCCTTTCCATTCCTCCCCTGTAAGGGGAGGGGGACCATCCGAAGGATGGTGGAGGGGTGTCCCCGCTGGCCGTGATACCCCTCCGTCAGGGCTGCGCCCTGCCACCTCCCCTTACAGGGGAGGAATGATAGTCCGTCATAGTGCTGCTCAGCGCGCCGGCGGCAGGGCCACGACCTGACGGCGCGTGTAGCGATAGAGCCCCGCCACCAGTCCCAGGAACACTAACGTCCCCCCGACCAGCGCGGGCGTCGCGAATCCGTCGCCGACCAGCGCCAGCGGTGCATCCGAGTTGGTCAGATAGACGATGCCGGCAAAGCCGACGCCCCAAAGACTCTCGCCGACGATCAGGCCGGTCGCGGCGAGCACGCCCAGCCGCTCGGCGGTCTCGGGATTCCCGCTGCGCCGGGCCCAGCGATCATAGGCGTGGCCGATCACGGCCCCCAGCACGACCGGCAGCGTGGCGGTCATCGGCAAATAAATGCCCAAACCCACACCCAGCGGCGGCAGACGCAGCCAGCCCAGCTTGCCCAGCACCTCGTCGGCGACGATCACCCCGACACCGACAAGCGCCCCGATGCCGATCATCGTCCAGTTGAGGTCACCGCCCAGCACCCCCTTGGCGAGTGCGGAGATCAGCGCGGCCTGCGGTGCCGACAGCGCATTGGGCCCGGCCCCCGGCGTGCCGGCGAAGCCCAGCGTCGCGTTGAGCAGGTCGAGCACCGGCGGGATCACCAGGCTGCCGAAGACGACGCCGATCATCAGCGCGACCTGCTGCTTCCACGGCGTCGCACCGACCAGCTCGCCGGTCTTCAGGTCCTGGAGATTGTCGTTGGAGATGGTCGCGACGCCGAACACGACGCCGGTGACGATCAGCGCATAGGCGACCAGCGCCTGCGTCGTCTCCGGCGGCGTGCCGCGCCCAAACAGCCCGACGAGGAGCAATGCGGCGGCCAGCACCGACAGAATGCCGATCCCCGACACCGGGCTGTTCGACGCGCCGATCAGCCCCGCCATATAGCCGCATACGGCCGCGATCACGAGGCCAATGAGCAGGATGAAGAGCAGCGCGCCGGCGATCAGCGCGAAGCCCGATGCGGCCAGCGGTCCGCCCGCGATCACCGACCAGAGCAGCCCCGCGATCGGCACCAACGTCGCCAGCGCGACGGCGGCGACGATGCCGATCGGCAGATCGCGCTCGCCGACCGCCAGCACCGCGCCGTCGCGCTTGGCCGAGGCGGCGGCGAGCGAGGAGCGGATGCCGCCGATGACCGGCCCGATGATCTTGATGAGCGTCCAGATCGCCGCCACCCCGATCACGCCCGCACCCAGGAAGCGCACGTCGCGGCTGAAGATGCCGCCCGCCCATTCGGCGACGGGCCCGGCCGATGGGGCCATGGCGGTCAGGATCGGCAAGGCGATCCACCATCCGATGGCGATGCCGGCCAGCATCGCCATGCCGACCGACAGCCCGACCAGATGCCCGACCCCGATCAGCGCGAAGGACAGCCCGCCGGCGATCCCCGTCGCGCCCGCGCCGGTGCGGAACCAGACCGCCGCCTCGGCCACCGCCAGCTTGGTCTGGGTCAGGATCGCGAAACCGGCCGAGGCGATGGCGTTGACGACGATCAGCCGCAGCCCGACCGCGCTCTCCGCCTCGCCCTCGCGGCTGCCCGCGCCGACCTTCAGCACCTCGGCGGCGGCGCGGCCTTCGGGGTAGGGCAGGTCGGTGTCGACGACGAGCGCGCGACGCAAGGGTACCGAAAACATGACGCCCAATATACCCCCCGTCGCGGTGATCCCGGCGGTCAGCAGATAGGGGAAGCCCTGCCACCAGCCGATCATGACCAGGCCCGGCAGCACGAAGATGATCGCCGCCAGTGTCCCGGCCGCCGAGGCGACCGTCTGGACGATGTTGTTCTCCAGCACCGAGCTGTTCGGCAGGTAGCGCAGGATGGCCATCGAGATGACCGCCGCCGGGATCGAGGTGGCGAAGGTCAGCCCGACTTTCAGCCCGAGATAGACATTGGCGGCGGTGAACAAGAGGGTGATCAACCCGCCCAGCGCGATGCCGCGAAGGGTCAGCTCGGCGATGGGGGCGGTCGTGGTCGGGGTACGGCTCATGTGCGCAGATGTGGCAGAGTGCGGGGCGCTCGCCTAGCGTTTCGTGGGGGGGCTGCGACCTCGCTTGGCGAGAGCGGGGGCTCCTCCCAACCTCCGTTCAGTCTGAGCGCAGTCGAAGGCCAAGGGATTCCATCACCACCGACCCTCACCCTTCCGGCGCCAAGGCGCCTCCCTCCCTCTCCCACCGGGAGAGGGAAGGGGCCCGCCCGCTCTGGCGGGTGGGAAGGGTGAGGGTGGTGCCTTCGACGTCGCGCGATTCTTGCAGCAACAGAGGTCAACCCGTGGCCTTCGACTTTGCTCAGGCTGAACGGGGGGTAGGGGCGGGCTACCCCCGGAACAGATTCCCCAGCACGCCGCGCACCACGGCGCCGACGATGCCTCCGCCCGTGCTGCTCAACCGCCGCCGCGATCCGCCGCCGAAGACCTGCTTGCCGATCTCGTTGGCGACCTGTCGCCCGATCGAGGAACTGGCCGAGCGGGCCGCGCTGCTTGCCATCTTGGCCCAGGGGGAGTTCGCGGCCTCGCGCTGCTCGGCGATGCGGGCGCGTTCGGCCTCCTTGGCGGCTTTCGCCTCCGCCTTCGCCTGTTGCGCCGCCTGCTTGTCCGCTTCGGTCTGCGCTTTGGCTTCGGCCGCCGCGGCGGCGGCTTCCTGCGTCTTGGCGGCGAGCAGTTCCTCGGCCGATTCGCGATCGACCGCCTGGTCGTACTTCGTGCCGATCGCATCGGTCTCGATCAGGACCTTGCGCTCCTCGGGCGTGGCCGGCCCGACCCGGCTGCGCGGCGGCGCGATCATCGTGCGCTCGACCGGCGAGGGGGAGCCGTCGGGCTGGAGCAGCGACACCAGCGCCTCGCCGACCTTCAACTCGGTGATCGCACTCGCGACGTCGACACCGGGATTGGCGCGGAACGTCTCGGCCGCCGAACGTACCGCGGCCTGGTCGCGCGGGGTGAAGGCGCGAAGGGCATGCTGCACCCGGTTGCCCAGCTGGCCCGCGATCTTGTCGGGCACGTCGATCGGGTTCTGGGTGATGAAATAGACGCCGACGCCCTTCGACCGGATCAGCCGGACGACCCGCTCGATCGTGTCGACCAAGGCCGGCGCGGCATCGTCGAACAGCAGATGCGCCTCGTCGAAGAAGAAGACGAGCTTGGGCTTGTCGGGGTCGCCGATCTCGGGAAGCTGCTCGAACAGCTCGGAGAGTAGCCAGAGGAGGAAGGTGGCGTAGAGCTTGGGGCTCGCCATCAGCTGGTCGGCGGCCAGGATGTTGACCACCCCGCGTCCCGCCTCGTCGGTGGCGATCAGGTCGGTCAGCTCCAGCGCCGGCTCGCCGAAGAAATGCTCGGCGCCTTGCGTGCGCAACTGGAGCAGCGCGCGCTGAATCGCGCCGATCGACTGTTTGGAGACATTGCCATAGGTCGTGGTCAGCTCGTTCGCCCGCGCGGCGCATTCGGTTAGCATCGCCTGGAGATCGTCCAGGTCGAGGAGCAGCAGCCCTTCCTTGTCCGCGACATGGAAGGCAATGGTCAGCACGCCCTCCTGGGTCTCGTTCAGGCCCATCATCCGCGCGAGGAGCAGTGGCCCCATCTCCGATACGGTGGCACGCACGGGATGGCCCTGCTGGCCGAACAGGTCCCAGAACTGCACCGGCGTGGCGTCGTAGGACCAGTCGGCCATGCCCAGCTCGGCGGCGCGGCCGGCGAAGGCGGCGTGGGTCTTGGCCAGCGCCGATCCGGCAAGCCCCAAACCCGACAGGTCGCCTTTCACGTCGGCGACGAAGCTGGGCACGCCGGCGCGTGAGAACCCCTCGACCATGGTCTGGAGCGTCACCGTCTTTCCGGTGCCGGTCGCCCCCGCGATCAGGCCGTGGCGGTTCGCGCGCTTGAGGTCGATCGCCTGTGGCTTGCCGCCACCCATGCCGATGAAGATGCCGTCCATGCCGCGTATCTTATCGCGGCGGTTGGCGACGGGAATAGCAAAAGGGCCGCCGCACCCGAGAGATGCGACGGCCCTTCCGATACCTTTGCCCTTCCGGCGCTTCGCGCCTCCTTCCCTCTCCCGGTGGGAGAGGGAAGGGGCCCGCACGCCATCGGCGTGTGGGAAGGGTGAGGGTCGATTTTACTTGATGCGCAACGGCATCAGGCGGTCGGCGATGCGGCCGCGCGTGATCTGCGCCAGCACCTGCGGCCGGCCGGCCGCCTTGGCGGCGGCGACGACCTGTTGGAGGTCGGCGGCGCTGCGCACCGGGGTGCCGTTGATCGCCGAGATGACGTCGCCGCGCTTCAGCTTGGAGGCGGCATCGCTCGACGGATCGACCGCCGCGACCACCACGCCCTGCGTCGACGGATCGACATTGATCGCGCGCGCGATCGCCGGGGTCAGCGTCTGGACCGACAGGCCCAGGCCGCCGCCAGTGGCGGGTGCGACCTGCGCATCATCGTCATTGTCCGGGAACGCATCCGATCCGTCACCCATCGATGCGGCGAGCTGCTCGTTCGACGGACGCGTCGCGGCGGTCGCGGTCAGCGACAGCGGCTTGCCGTTGCGCAGCACCTCCAGCTGGACGCGCGCGTTCGGCTGAACGTTGGCGACCAGATAGGACAGGGTCTGCTCGGGCGTCACCGCCTGGCCGTTGACCTTGGTCACCACGTCGAAGGCGCGCAGGCCGGCCTTGGCGGCGGGGCCGTTCGGCTCGACCTTGGCGATGATCTCGCCCTGGCCCTTGGGGATGCCCAGCGAGGCGGCGACATCGTCGGTCACCGGGCCGCCGATCTGCACGCCCAGATAGCCGCGCTCGATCTTCTGGCCCTTCATCAGCTTGTCGATAATCGGCTTGGCATCTTCCGCCGGGATGGCGAAACCGATGCCGATATTGCCGCCCGACTGCGAATAGATCTGGCTGTTGATGCCGATGACGTTGCCGTTCATGTCGAACATCGGGCCGCCGGAATTGCCCTGGTTGATTGCGGCGTCGGTCTGGATGAAGCGGTCGTTCGCGCCGCCCTGACCGGTCACGCGGTGCACGGCCGACACGATACCGGCGGTCACAGTGCTCGACAGGCCGAAGGGCTGGCCGATCGCCAGCACCCAGTCGCCGGGGCGTGCCCGCGACGAATCGCCGAAGCGGACGAAGGGCAGATTCGTGCCCTGGATCTTCAGGACGGCGAGATCCGAAGTTTCGTCGCGGCCGACGACCTTGGCGGTATATTCCTTGCGGTCGTTCAGCGTCACCGTGATCGAGTCGACCGATGCGCCCTGTGCGCCCGGCGCGATCACGTGGTTATTGGTGACGATATAGCCGTCGGGCGAGATCAGGAAGCCCGAGCCCAGCGAGGCGCCTTCGCGCTTCTGCGGCTGCGGCCCGGCCTGGCCGCCGAACTGACCGAAAAAGCCCTCGAACGGCGTGCCGGCGAACGGGTTCGCCTGCTGCTTGACGGTGATCGACTGCTTGGTCGAGATGTTGACGACGGCGGGCTGGAGCTTGGCAACCATGTCGGCAAAGCTCATCGGGGCGCCGGCGCGCGGGGCGACCGCCTGGATCGCGCCCGGCTCGTTCTGCGCGACCTGCGCCGTGCCGGGTTGCAGGGCCAGGGTGGCGGTCGCGCCGCCGAGGAGGAGCGCACTGGTAATGGCGTAGGCGTAACGCACTGGGCTGAGGTCCTCTCAATGAAAATTCAGTTTGACAGTGTCTTATTTGCCACTGTCTGGCTGAACGACGCTTGAATATGAACGGGCGGACAGGCGGAAAAACCGCTTATCGGCCCGGCGTGGTGAATTCCTTCAGATAGCTGTTGTTCGGCGACAGAATGATCTGGGTGCTGCCATGTTCCTGCGTGCTGCCGTCCGCGCCGAAGGTATGGCGATAGGACTGCATGGCGCGATAGAAGTCATAGAAGCCCGGGTCCTTGCCGAACGCCTGGGCGTAGATTTGCGCCGCCTGCGCATCGGCATCGGCGCGGACGATCTGCGCCTGCTTCTGGCCTTGCGCGGCGATGGTGATCGCCTCCTGCTGGCGCGCGGTCTGCATCCGGCGCAGCGCGCTTTCCAGCGGCGTGCCCTGGGGCAGTTCGGCCTCCTTGATGCGCACGTCGACGATCTGCACGCCGTACTGGCGCGCGATCCGGTCGAGCCGGACCTGGATCGCGTCCATCACCTCGCCCCGCTCGGGGCTGAGCAGTTCGGAGAAGCGACGCTTGCCCAGCTCGTTGCGCAGCGCCGAGCCGAAGATCGGACGCAGCTGGTTGGCGACGCCCTCTTCGCTGCCGGCGGTCGCCAGCATGCGGCGCGGATCGATGACGCGGAAACGCGCAAAGGCATCGACATTCATGCGCAGCTGGTCGGTCGACAGCACCTGGGTATTTTCCAGGTCGAGGTCGAGGACGCGCTTGTCGACCCACACGATGCGGTCGATGAACGGGATGCGCGCGATCAGGCCCGCGCCGCTCTCGCCCAGCGGCTCGTTGGGGCGATAGCCGTTGACGATGCGCCGGGGCTGCTCGAAGCGATAGACCACCGCCTGCTTGGTTTCCGGCACGATCGCGAAGGTCGCGGCGGCGACGATCACGGCGAGCAGCAGCGCGACACCCAGCACGATCGGGTTGCGAAGGGTCAGGCCGTTCACTGGCCACCTCCCTGCTGCGCGGGCGCGGGCGTGGGGGCGGCGACCTCCGGCGGCGGCGGCGTGTTACGTCCGCCCTTGGCCAGCGGCAGATAGGGCACCACGCCCGGCGTCTCGACGATGGTCTTGTCCGACTTGGCCAGCACGGCCTCCATGGTCTCGTAATACATGCGTCGGCGCGTCACTTCGGGAGCCAGGCGATATTGTTCGTACACCTTGTCGAACTGCGCCGCTTCGCCCTGCGCGCGGGCGATCACCTGCTGGGCATAGGAGCGCGCCTGGTTGACGTTGGCGACGGCCTCCTGCTGCGCGGCGGTCACCTTGTTGAAGTCGTCGACGATCTGCGCGGGCGGGGTCGCCTGCTTGATCGCCACGCCCTGGATACGGACGCCCGACTGATATTCGTTCAGGATCGACTGGGTCAGCTCCTGCACGCGCTGCTCGATGCCGGTGCGCCCCGAACCCAGCGCCTGATCCAGCGTGGTGTCGGCGATGACCGCGCGCATCGCGCTTTCGGCGGCGGCGCGCACGGTTTCCTGCGGCTGCGCCAGGCGGAAGGCGTAATCGCGCGGATTGGCGATGTCCCAGCGGACCGAATAGGTCAGGTCGATGATGTTCTGGTCGCCGGTCAGCACCAGATTCTCACCCGAGCCCTCGGGGAAATTCTCGGTGCGGATCTTCTGCACGTCCAGCACGCGGACGCTGGCGATGGGGGCGGGCGCGGTCAGCTGGATGCCCGGATCGAGGATGCCGGTGTAGCGCCCGAAATAGGTGACGACGCCGCGCTGCTGCGGGCCGATGGGATGGATCGAGGTGTAAAGCACCCAGATGCCGACCAGGATCGCGGCGCCGATCGCCCAGAGCGTCCGGCCTCCGGGTGCACCGGGCAGGCCGCTGAAACCGCCGCCCGAGCCACCGGGGCCATCGCCCGGGCCGCCGCCCGATCCGCGCGCCTTGCGGATGAACTCATCCAGCGCGGTGGGCTTGCCCGGCGTCTTGCGACCGCCCGGCGGCATCGCCCACGGGTTGCGAGGACCTCCCTCGGAGTCTTCGCCGGACCCTCCCCAGGGGCCCTTCGGCGATTCGGCGGCAAGAATGGGGGGGCGTCGGAAGCGACCCGTCAGCTTTCTCATGTCCATCGTTATAGGAACGGTTCATCGACAAAAACAGTGCCAAGCCGTCGATCGCATCCTATCTGCCGCGTCATGAGCATGATCGATACGGTGAAGGCGGCGGTGGCCGCCGTGGCGGGCAAGCGCGCGAGCGTGCGGATGGAGGGCGCCAAGGCGGGCGTGGTCCTCGACGCGACCGGGCTGGACGGCGCGGATCGCCACGCACTGGAGGAACAGGTCAAGGCCGCCGCGATGCAGTCCGGGGTGGAGGATATCCGCATCGTCCTGACCGCCGAGAAGCTGGAGCGGCGCATCGTTGCGGTCGCCAGCGGCAAGGGCGGCGTCGGCAAATCGACCCTGTCCGCCAATCTCGCCATCGCGCTGGCGCGGATGGGGCGCAAGACCGGACTGGTCGATGCCGACATCTATGGTCCGTCGCAACCCCGGCTGATGGCGGCCGAGGGGGTGAAGCCGGTCGCGCAGGACGGCAAGCTGCAACCCGTGGCCACCCCTTATGGCGTCTCGCTGTTGTCGATGGGCCAGCTGGTCGAGGCGGACAAGGCGATCGCCTGGCGCGGGCCGATGGCGGCGGGCGCGCTCAGCCAGCTGGTCGATGGCGACTGGGGCGCGACCGACACCTTGGTCCTCGATCTGCCGCCGGGCACCGGCGACGTGCAGCTGACCATGGTGCAGAAGCATCGCCCGGCGGGCGCAGTGATCGTCTCGACGCCGCAGGACCTGGCGCTGATCGACGCGCGGCGCGCGATCGACCTGTTCGCCAAGGCGGGCGTGCCGATCATCGGGCTGGTCGAGAATATGGCGGGCTATTGCTGCCCGCACTGCGGCGGCCTCTCCGATCCGTTCGGCTCGGGCGGCGCGGAAGCGGCGGCGGCCGAGCTGGGCATCCCGTTCCTGGGCCGTGTGCCGCTGACCATCGCGATCCGCACCGCCTCCGACGCGGGCCGGCCGCCGGCCGCCGGCGAGGACGATGCGGTGTTCGCACCGATCGCCGCGCAGGTGGCGAACTGGCTGGCGCAGTCCTCACGCGGCGGATGAAACCAGCGGAGCGGCGGGACGTTTGACAGCGATCCCCCGCCTGCGCGCGACGCGCCGGGTCGGCGGGGGCGAAGGGGAAAGCCGATGCCGTTGACCGCTGACGAGGATATCCGGGCGCTGCTGACCAACGCGCATACGATCGCGCTGGTCGGGGCGTCCGACCGACCCGATCGCCCGTCCTATGGCGTGATGAAACGGCTTCAGGATCACGGCTACCGCGTGATCCCGGTCAACCCGCAGATCACCGGCGAGCATGTGCACGGCGAGTTCGTCTTCCGCGAGTTGGGCCAGTTGGGGGACCCTATCGACATCGTCGATATCTTCCGCCGGTCGGATGCGGTCGAGCCGATCGTCGAGGAAGCGATCGCGATCGGCGCGAAGGCCATCTGGATGCAGCTGGGCGTCGTCAACGAAGCCGCCGCCGTACGGGCCGAGGCGGCGGGGTTGAGCGTGGTCATGGACCGCTGTCCCGCGATCGAGATTCCCCGGCTTGGTATCGCGCCGGTCGAAGGTGCATGATCGCCCGATAAGGCGCACGAAAAGGGGAGTGGGAGGATGATTCCGTTTCTGCTGCTGTTGGCCGGGGCATCAGGGCCTGCGGGGGAGTCGTTGAAGCTGCCCCGCCTGACGACCGGCTGCACCCTGGCCACCTGCCCGCCTGTCGCCAAACGCTCGCCCTATCGCCTGGCGCAGGACAATCCGATGCCGATCGATTCCAAGACGCGCGCCTTTGCCAATGACGGCACCTATTGCGCCGTGGTCGGCGACAAATATTGCCGCAGCAAGCCGCGCACCCTGCTGCGCCAGCCGATCGACCGCTGAACCGTCGAAACGCCGCCGCCCCTGATGTCGCTGGCATTGGCCCGTAAAAGCGCGCATGATCGCGCGACGGCGGATCATGCGCCGGGAGGCATGCCATGTCCGGGACGGTGCTGACCCTGTTGATGACGATGGCGGCGCAGGCGCCGTCGGACGAACCCGCGTCGGTGGATGCCATCATGGCGAACACACGCCGGCTGACCAGCGTCGAGCGGCCCTGCGTCTATGACCGCAACAGCACCGACATCACCGTATGCGGCCGGCGGAACGCCGACCGGTTCCGCGTCCCCTTCGTCCCGCCGCCGGAGCCGGGCGATCCGAAGCGTGAG
Organism: Sphingomonas sp. NPDC019816; assembly: GCF_050274375.1. Taxonomy (NCBI): domain Bacteria; kingdom Pseudomonadati; phylum Pseudomonadota; class Alphaproteobacteria; order Sphingomonadales; family Sphingomonadaceae; genus Sphingomonas; species Sphingomonas sp. NPDC019816. The sequence continues at coordinate 624 of NZ_JBNNOB010000079.1, read as the reverse complement.
GGCGTGATGGCCGAGCGCACCCGGCTGCTCGCGCGCACGACCCCGATCGATGAAATGTCGCCCTTTCTGGTGAATGGCGGCTTCACCGGTGTGACCATGGACACCAACCCTCGCGACCATGGCCCGACGTTGCGCAAGCCCGCCCCGTGAGACGAAGGAGCGCCCGATGCTGCCCCTTTTGCTGATCGCCCTTCAGGCCGCGCCGGCCACGCCGCTGGCACCGGGCGCGGAGCGTTTCTCCATATTGACCACCGACCCCTGTCCCGCTTCGGCCGGAACGGAGAATGAGGTCATCGTGTGCGGCCGGCGCTTGGGTAACGACCGGCTGCCGCACGATCCCGATGCGCCGCCCGCCAAGCCGCTGATGTCCAATCCCTATCTGACCGGGGCGGGCGCCCTGCAAGCCACGGCCGCGCCGTGTGCGGCCGTCATGCGGGGTTGCACGACCGGTGTCGATGTCATCCTACCCGCCCTGCTGCTCGCCAACGAAGCGCGGATCGGGATCAGCAAGCTGGTCGACAAGTCGCGTGACAAGAGCAAGCGCTTACCCATCGCGCTCGACGGGCCGGGGCCGGCCGGGCATCTCGAACCCTGATCCTCCCCGGTACGGGGAGGGTGTGCGAG
>NZ_JBNNOB010000078.1:0-16590 GCF_050274375.1 Sphingomonas sp. NPDC019816 | reverse complement strand
GCGCGGTGGTCGAGCGTGCCCGCGCCGCGATGGGCGGGATCGAACAGGCATCGACCGAAATCGCCGAGATCATCGGCGTGATCGACGGCATCGCCTTCCAGACCAACCTTCTCGCGCTCAATGCCGGGGTCGAGGCGGCGCGCGCAGGCGATGCCGGCAAGGGCTTCGCGGTCGTCGCCTCCGAGGTCCGTGCGCTCGCTCAGCGCTCGGCCGATGCCGCGCACAGCGTGAAGACGCGCATCCTCGCCAGTTCGGAACAGGTGCGCAGCGGCGTCGCGCTGGTCGGCGAGACGGGCGAGGCGCTTGACCGGATCAACCAGGGCATGGTCCGCATCGGCACGCTGATGACCGGCATCGCCGACGACAGCGCGCGTCAGGCGGACGGCATGGGCCAGATCAATACCGCCCTGTCGCAGATGGACGGCGTGACCCAGCAGAATGCCGCGATGGTCGAGCAGGCCACCGCCGCCGCGCGCACGCTGGCGCAGGAGGCCGAGCAGTTGAACGAGGCCGTATCGCGCTTCCGCCTGGCCGCCACGCCCCCGGCCCCGTCCGTCCGATCGGCACTGGTCGCCCCGGTTCGCGAAGTGCGGCGGCGCGCGGCCAATGACGGCGGCTGGTCAGCCTTTTGACATGATGGCTTGGCGTCGCGAAACGCATCCTTTCCGCGTGCCCGCTTGATCCCCGACGCGACCCGCGCCACATGCGGGTCATGCTGATCGAGACCGAACCGACGCCCAACCCGGCGACGCTGAAATTCCTGCCCGGCCGCAAGGTCATGGACAGCGGCACCCGCGACTTCGCCTCGCCCGAGGAAGCCGCCGCCAGCCCGCTGGCCGAGGCGATCTTCAACTTAGGGGACGTGACCGGCGTATTCTTCGGCCGCGACTTCGTCTCGGTCACGGTCGCACCGGGTACCGACTGGTCGGAGGTCAAGCCCGACGTGCTCGGCATCCTGCTCGACCATTTTTCGGCGCAGATGCCGCTGTTCAAACAGGGCGCGGCCGATTTCGCGGTGCCGGGCGAGGAAGAGGCGTTCAGCGACGATCCCGAGGATGTCGACATCGTCGCGCAGATTCGCGAACTGATCGACACGCGCGTCCGCCCTGCCGTCGCCAATGACGGCGGCGACATCGTCTATCGCGGGTTCGACAAGGGCAAGGTCTATCTCAAGATGCAGGGCGCCTGCGCCGGCTGCCCCTCCTCGACCGCGACGCTGAAGAACGGCATCGAGCAGCTGCTGCGCCACTATGTCCCCGAAGTCACCGAAGTCAGGGCGGTCTGATGAACCCGATCGACGACGCCAGCCTCGACCGGCTGTTCCGTGAGGGGCGCACCTTCAACCATTATCTCGACACGCCTGTCAGCGAGGATGACATCCGCGCGCTGTGGGACCTGATGAAGATGGCCCCCACTTCGACCAACCAAATGCCGGCGCGATTGGTGTGGTGCCTGAGCCAGGAGGCCAAGGACAAGCTGGCCGACTGCGCGACGGGCAGCAACCCGGACAAGATCCGCGCCGCACCGGCGGCGGTCGTCATCGGCATGGACGTGAACTTCCACGAGAATCTGCCGCAACTCTTCCCGCATGTGGATGCCAAGAGCTGGTTCGACGGCAATACCGAGTTGCGTGAGGCGTCGGCCTTCCGCAACAGCTCGCTCCAGGGGGCCTATCTGATCCTCGCCGCGCGGGCGCTGGGGCTGGATACGGGCGCGATGTCGGGCTTCGACCAGGGCGCGGTCGACAAGGCGTTCTTCGCCGACCAGCCGGGTGTGCGCTCGAACTTCATCGCCACCATCGGCTATGGCGATCGCGACACGCTGCACCCGCGCAATCCGCGCCTGGCGTTCGAGCAGGCCAACCGGATCGTCTGAGCCGATCTTGCGCACGCTGGTCATCGACACCGCCACCGCCGCCTGCTCGGTCGCCCTTCTCGACGGCGACCGGGTGATCGCGCGCGCCCATGACGTGGTCGGGCGCGGCCATGCCGAAAAGCTGGTGCCGATGATCGCGGGCTTGCCCGATGGCGGCCGGGCGGAACGCATCCTGGTCGATTGCGGACCGGGCAGTTTCACCGGTATCCGCGTCGGCATCGCGGCGGCGCGAGGGCTGGCGCTGGGCTGGGGCGTGACCGCGACCGGGTATAACTCGCTCGCGCTGGTCGCCGCCGCCGCCTTCGCCACCTGCGACGACGACGCCGTCTCGGTCGTGCTGGAGGGCGGGCATGGTGAGGTCTTCGTCCAGGCCTTCGCGCGCGACCTGACGCCGCTGACCCCCTTCGCCTCGATGAAGCCCGATGCCGCGCTCGCCGCACTGGATGGCCGGCTGGCGGTGGGCAATGGCGTGCGCTGGCTGACCGCGCTGTCGCCCGATCTGCCGGTCGTCGAGGCGCTGCCCGATGCGGCCGAGGCATGGCGGCTGCCCCCCGCGCTGACCGCGCTGCCCCCGCGCCCGGTCTATGGCCGCGCGCCCGATGCCAAGCTGCCCGGCGGCATCACCCCGCCCGACGCCGGCACCGCCTGATGGCCAGCCTCAGCCTTTCGCTGCGCCCCGGGGATGCGCGCGACGCCGGGGCGGTCGAGGCGGTGATGGCCGCCGCTTTCGACCCGCAATGGGGCGAGGCGTGGACGCGTTCGCAACTGCTGGGCGTGATGGCGCTGCCCGGTATCCAGCTGACCCTGGCCGAGCTGGGCGACGAACCCGTCGGCTTCGCGCTGACCCGCTCCGTGATGGATGAAGCCGAGCTTCTGCTGCTGGGCGTCGTGCCCGACCATCGACGCGGCGGCGTCGCCAGCGCGCTGGTCGAACGGGTGATGCGCGACTGCGCCGCCGCCGGGGTCGTCACGCTGCATCTCGAGGTGCGCGCGAACAATCCAGCCGTGCACTTCTACACCCGCCACGGCTTCGCCAAATGCGGCGAGCGGCGCAATTATTACAAGGGTGCGGACGGCCGCCACTACGACGCGCACACCTATCGGCAGACCATAGGCTGACCCGATCACTGTCGACGGGTTATTGCGAGTCGCTATCCCCTTTTCGCAACAAGGCTTTGCGCGTAGAGAGGGGCCGAGCCCGAGGAGTTTTGAATATCATGGCCCGCAAGATCGATCTCGAAGCGCTGTGCGCCCAAAAGGGACTGCGCATTACCGAACAGCGCCGCGTGATCGCCCGTGTCCTGTCGGAGGCGGAGGACCACCCCGATGTGGAAAAGGTCTATGAGCGCGCCGCCAAGATCGATCCGGGCATCTCGATCGCGACCGTGTACCGCACCGTCCGCCTGTTCGAGGAAGCCGGCATCCTCGACCGTCACGATTTCGGCGATGGCCGCGCGCGGTACGAACCCTCGCCCGAGGCGCATCACGACCATCTGATCGACGTCGAGACCGGCCGCGTGATCGAGTTCGTCGACCCCGAGCTGGAACAGCTGCAAAAGGCGATCGCCGAAAAGCTGGGCTTCCGCCTGGTCGACCACCGCATGGAACTCTACGGCGTCAGCCTCGACCGCAAGAGTTGATGGCGGCCGTCGCTTCCAACAAAGACGACAGCAAGGGCGGCCTGCGTGCAGCGGGTCGCCTTTTATGTATCGTCGCCGCGCTGCTGATCGGGTTGGCGCTGCACGGCGCGTGGCGGCTGGTGGGCCGTGCCTCACCCTGGCCGCGCCGGTTTCTGCGGCGGGTGGCGGTGGTGCTGGGCGCGGACATCCGGATCGTCGGCCAACCGCTTCGCCGCGACGTGATGATCGCGGCCAACCATCTCAGCTGGTTCGACATCCTGCTGCTGGCAGGCACGGCGGGCACGCGCTTCGTCGCCAAGGCGGAGGTGGCGGCGCTGCCGCTGGTCGGCTGGTTGGCGGGGCTGAACCGCACCTTGTTCGTCGAGCGCGGTGACCGGCTGGGGGTGGGCGATCAGGTCGCCGCGATCCGCAGCGCGCTGGCGGATGGACAGCCGCTGGCGGTGTTTCCCGAAGGAACCACGGGGGACGACCTCTCGCTCCTGCCCTTCAAGCCCGCCCTGTTTGCCGCGCTGGTCCCGCCGATACCGGGCATGCGCGTCCAGCCGGTCAGGATCGATTACGGCGCGGCGGCCGACGACCTCGCCTGGCTGGGCAGCGATCCGGGCGATGCCCATGCCAAGCGCGTGCTGCGCCGACCGGGGCGGTTTGCCGTGACACTCCATTATCTGACGCCGTTCGATCCCGCCGACTATCCCGATCGCAAGGCCCTGGCCGCCGAAGCACGGGCACGGATCGCGGCCAGCTAACGTCGACCATGCCCCCGGACAGGGGAGGAATGGGGGAACGCTGGCGAGCCTGACCGTTTTGCGATAAGGGGCGCGGATGCCCGCATCCCCCAAGACCTTTCACGTCAAGTCCTTCGGCTGTCAGATGAACGTCTATGACGGCGAGCGCATGGCCGAGCTGATGGCCGCGCAAGGCCTGACCACGACCGACGATGCCAGTGCCGCCGATCTGGTGGTGCTCAACACCTGCCACATTCGCGAGCGCGCGACCGAGCGGGTCTATTCGGAGATCGGCCGGCTGCGCAAGGATGCGGGCGAACAGGGTCGCAAGCCGATGATCGCGGTCGCCGGCTGCGTCGCGCAGGCGGAAGGGGCAGAGATCGTTCGCCGCGCCAAGGTCGATGTGGTGGTCGGCCCGCAGGCCTATCACAATCTTCCCGATCTGGTCGCCAGGGCGGCGGCGGGCGAGGCCGCGCTCGATACCGACATGCCGGTCGAGTCGAAGTTCGCGCATCTGCCCGGCCGCCGCAAGGTGAACCCCTCGGCGTTCCTGACGGTGCAGGAAGGCTGCGACAAATTCTGCACCTATTGCGTCGTGCCCTATACGCGCGGCGCGGAGGTCAGCCGCTCCTATTCGGCGATCATGGACGAGGCGCGGTCGCTGGTCGATGCCGGTGCACGCGAGATCACGCTGCTCGGTCAGAACGTCAATGCGTGGAACGATGCCGACGATCGAGGGCTGCACGGCCTGATCCGCGAGATGGACCGGATTCCGGGGCTGCACCGCATCCGCTATACGACCAGCCATCCCAACGACATGACGCAGGGGCTGATCGACGCGCACGGCGATGTCGAGAGCCTGATGCCCTTCCTCCATCTGCCGGTCCAGTCGGGCAGCGACCGCATCCTGAAGGCGATGAACCGCCAGCATACGCGCGACAGCTATATGCGGGTCATGGACCGGGTGCGTGCGGCGCGCCCCGACATCGCGCTGTCGGGGGACTTCATCGTCGGTTTCCCCGGAGAAACCGAGGCGGACTTCGCCGACACGCTGAGCCTGGTTGACGCGATGGGCCATGCCCAGGCGTTCAGCTTCAAATATTCGCCCCGCCCCGGCACACCGGCGGCGGCGATGGGCGATCAGGTCCCGGCCGAGGTGATGGACGATCGGCTCCAGCGGTTGCAGGCGTCGCTCAACCGCGACCAGCATGCGTTCAATCTGGCGAGCGTGGGCCGGACCTGCACCGTCCTGATCGAACGGCGCGGCAAGCTGCCCGGCCAGATGCTCGGCAAGTCGCCCTGGCTCCAGTCGGTTCACCTGATCGGCGACCACCAGATCGGCGATCTGGTCGAGGCGGAACTGGTCGCGGCCGGCCCGAACTCGCTGACCGGACAGGCCAAGGTGAAGGTGGCGGCGTAACTCGCCCCGTTCACATCCCCAACCTCCGTTCAGGCTGAGCGAAGTCGAAGCCCACGCTTCCACGATTTTGGTTCGCGCGGAGACGCGGAGGCGCGGAGATGTCCGGCCTGTCGATGCTTCATCCGATCCTCGCGACCGGGAGACGTATATGATACGTCCGAGGCAGACAGGCCAAGATCGCGCCTGGATACACCCTCTCCGCGCCTCCGCGTCTCCGCGCGAACAAAATCTTCTTAATCGCGCAGAGGCGCAGAGAGCGCAGAGGAAGAAGAAGGTCTCCCGAGTGAAACGGAGGGCCTTTCTTCTCCGCGCACTCTGCGCCTCCGCGCGCCAAAAAAACCTTGCACACGTCACATCTATGTCACGCAATTTCGCTGGCGTTCCGATCCTCGCCACCCCATCTTGGGTGAACCTACTGACGGTGAAAGGACCGCATGAGCCGCAAGCCCCTCCCCGCCCAGGCCGGTGAACGCAGCCGGGCGGAACTCAGCTTCGACAAGCCGCAAGTGCTGGCGCAGCTGTTCGGCCAATATGACCGCAATCTGGTCGCATTGGAAAATCGATTGGGCGTCTACATCACCGCACGCGGCAACCGCGTCGGGCTGGAGGGGACCGCCGAGCAGGTCGCGCTGGCCCGCGACGTGCTGAACGACCTCTATGCCCGCATCCAGCGCGGCGAGGAGGTCGATACCGGCCTGGTCGACGCCGCGATCGCGATGGCGTCGGAACCCACGCTCGATGGCATCCTCAGCGCCGAACGCACCTCCGCCCCGCCGATCATGATCCGCACGCGCAAGAAAACGATCGTCCCGCGCACCCCCGCCCAGGCGCATTACATGAAGGAGCTCGTATCCAACGACATGATCTTCGCGCTGGGCCCGGCGGGCACCGGCAAGACCTATCTGGCGGTGGCGCAGGCGGTGGCGCAGCTCATCACCGGCTCGGTCCAGCGGCTGATCCTGTCGCGCCCGGCGGTCGAGGCGGGCGAGAAGCTGGGCTTCCTGCCCGGCGACATGAAGGAGAAGTTCGATCCCTATCTCCGCCCGCTCTACGATGCGCTGCACGACTGTCTACCCGCCGAGCAGGTGGAACGGCGGATCGCCAGCGGCGAGATCGAGATCGCGCCGATCGCCTTCATGCGCGGCCGGACGCTGGCCGACGCCTTCGTCATCCTCGACGAGGCGCAGAACACCACGCCCGCGCAGATGAAGATGTTCCTGACCCGCTTCGGCCAGAACAGCCGCATGGTCATCTGCGGCGATCCCAACCAGGTCGATCTGCCCGGCGGCGTGCCCGCGTCCGGGCTGGCCGATGCGGTGCGCCGTCTGGAGGGGATCGAGGGGATCGCCATGAGCCGCTTCACCGCCGCCGACGTCGTCCGCCACCCGATCGTCGGGCGGATCGTCGACGCCTATGAAGGGCCGAACGCCTGAGATAGGATGCGCGCATGGCCGAACGCGATCCCTATCCCCCGCTGACGCTGGGCTCCGACACGCGCGAGCAGGTCGCGCGCGCGGCCCGGCGTCTGGGCGTCAGCGAGGAGGAGGCGATTCGGCAGGCGCTGGCGGAATTGTTGGCGAAGCGGGTTGCCGATCAGCCGGGTCGGAAACCGTTGCGGGACGTCATCGCGGAACTGCATCGCACTTCGCCGCTGCCGCCGCCGACAGGGGTCGTCATCGACAAGGCATTTTATGACGATCTTTCGGGCGGCCTGTGACGCTGTTCGTGGATGCGTCAGCCTTGGTCGCGATTATCCTGAAGGAGCCGGATGTCGACATCCTCGCCGATCGGCTTGAGCGTTACGAACGCCGCCTGACCAGCGCCATCGCGCTTTGGGAGACGATGGCGGCGGTCCGCCGCGCGCGGGATACGAGCGTCGAATTGGCATGGGCCGAAGTCGAACGGTTTCGCACCGCGCTGGGCCTCAAACTCATTCCTATCGGCGCCCAGGAAGTGCAGCAAGCGGTCATAGCCCATGCCCGCTACGGCAAGGGCCACCACCCCGCCCGCCTCAACATGGGCGATTGCTTCGCCTATGCCTGCGCGCATGGCCAAGGCGCGGAACTCTTGTACAAGGGCGGCGATTTTGCCCTGACTGACCTGGCCGACCCCGAAAGGCTCCGATGATCGAGATTGCGCTGATTCACGAAGAGCCCTGGTCGGGCGATGAGGCGGGCTGGGAGGCGATCGCTACCCGCGCCGCGCGCGCCGCGATCGAGCTGACGCCGCATGGCCCCTTGCTGACCACACCCGCGCTGATCGAAATTTCGGTGCGGCTGACCGGCGATGACGAGGTGCACGCGCTCAACCGCCAGTACCGACAGAAGGACAAGTCGACCAACGTCCTGTCCTTCCCGATGGTGCAGCCCGACCTGATAGAGACGGTGACGCAGAATTCGGACGATGGCGAGGTGCTGCTCGGCGACATCGTGCTGGCCCACGGCGTCTGCGTTGCCGAAGCGGCCGAACGCGGGATAGCGACCGAAACCCATGCCACGCATCTGCTGGTGCACGGCGTGCTGCATCTGCTAGGCTATGACCATATGCAGGATGACGAGGCCGAAGCGATGGAAGCGATCGAGCGCGACGCGCTGGCCAGCCTCGGCATCGATGACCCCTATCTAGTGCGCGAGGACTGACACCCCCCGATGGCCGACGGCCCCAGTAGCAGCACCGGCAACGGTGACTCCAACGAAAATGGTATCTGGCGCGGGCTGAAAAGCCTGATCTTCGGCGAGGAGCAGGAAGAGTCGCTGCGCGACCAGCTGGAGGATGCGATCGACCGGCATGAGGGCGATCCTGGCCCCGATGCCAAGGGCGACCTGACCCCGCTGGAGCGGCAGATGGTGCGCAACCTGCTCCATTTCGGCGAACGCGATGCCGGCGATGTGGGCGTGCCCCGTGCCGACATCATCGCGGTCGAGGAGCGGACGACCTTCGACCATCTGGTCCAGATCTTCGCGGAAGCGGGGCACAGCCGCCTGCCCGTCTATCGTGAGACGCTCGATCAGATCATCGGCATGGTCCATATCAAGGACGTGTTCAACATCCTGGCGACCGGCGCGGAGCATCCCGCCAGCATCGCCGGGCTGATCCGCGACCCGCTCTATGTGCCGATGTCGCGCGGCGCGCTCGATCTGCTGGCCGATATGCGCCAGAAGCGGGTGCATCTGGCGGTGGTGCTCGACGAATATTCGGGAACCGAGGGCCTCGTCACCATCGAGGACCTGATCGAGGAGATCGTCGGCGAAATCGAGGACGAGCATGACGAGGCGCCACAGGCGATGCTGGTGCCGCTCGACGGCGGGGCCTGGGACGCCGATGCCCGCGTCGGGCTGGAGGAGGTCGGCCGTGCGGTCGACCCGGCGCTGGAAGAGGCGGAGGACGATGTCGACACGCTGGGCGGGCTGACCGCCGTGCTGGCGGGACAGGTGCCCCCGGTCGGCACCTGCATCGACCATCCCAGCGGCTGGCGGATCGAGGTGACTCAGGCGGACGAGCGCCGCATCCACCGTCTGCGCCTTCACCCGGCGGTCGCGACGGCGGAGGAGTGACCGGCGACCGTCGGGCGAGGCGACGCGTCCCCAACTAGGAACCCTTACGCGATTAAATCGCGAAGGGCCGGGCGTCGCTTCCGCCCCGCCCGATGCCACCCGCCTCAAAAATCACTCAATCGATCACAGACGGCAGTTTAATACGTTATCGCGATCGAACCCGCTCCCTTATTGTCCGTTCAAGAGGCCAGAACGCTGCAAGGGAGAGTTCCGATGGCAGATACCAAGAACCGTCTGACGACGACCGCCGGCGCGCCGGTCGGCGATAACCAGAATTCGATCACCATCGGTCCGCGCGGGCCCTTGCTGCTTCAGGATTACCAGCTGATCGAGAAGCTGGCGCATCAGAATCGCGAGCGTATCCCGGAGCGTGTCGTCCATGCCAAGGGCTGGGGCGCGTTCGGTACGCTGACCGTCACCTCGACCGAGGTGATGAAGTACACCAACGCCAAGCTGTTCAACGAGATCGGCAAGAAGACCGATCTGCTGCTGCGCTTCTCGACCGTCGCGGGCGAGCAGGGCGCGGCCGACGCCGAGCGCGACGTACGCGGCTTCTCGTTCAAATTCTATACCGAGGACGGCAATTGGGATCTGGTCGGCAACAACACGCCGATCTTCTTCGTGCGCGATCCGTACAAGTTCCCCGACTTCATCCGCACCCAGAAGCGCCACCCGCGCACCAACCTGCGCTCACCGACCGCGATGTGGGATTTCTGGTCGCTGTCGCCGGAGTCGGTGCACCAGATCACCATCCTGTTCTCCGACCGCGGCCTTCCCATCGGCCCGCAATATATGAACGGCTATGGAAGCCACACCTTCTCGTTCTGGAACGATGCGGGTGAGCGTTACTGGTGCAAGTTCCACTTCAAGACCCAGCAGGGCCATAAGCACTACACCAACGAGGAAGCCCGCGAGATCATCGGCAAGAGCCGCGAATCCTATCAGGAGGAGTTGTACGGCGCGATCCATGAGGGCCGCTTCCCCAAATGGACGATGTACGTCCAGGTGATGACCCAGGAACAGGCCAAGCATACCAGCTACAACCCGTTCGACCTGACCAAGGTCTGGCCGCACAGCGAGTTCCCGCTGATCGAGGTCGGCGAGATCGAGCTGAACAAGAACCCGGAGAATTACTTCGCCCAGGTCGAACAGGCCGCCTTCTCGCCATCGAACGTGGTGAAGGGCATCGGCTTCTCGCCCGACAAGATGCTCCAGGGGCGCATATTCTCCTATGCGGACGCGCATCGTTATCGCCTGGGCGCGCATTACGAGGCGCTGCCGGTCAACCAGCCCAAGGCGCCAGTCGCGCATTACCACAAGGACGGTTTGCTCCGCTTCTTCGCGGACAATGGCAACCCGGACGCCTATTACGAGCCCAACAGCTTCGACGGCCCCGCGCAGGACCCGAGCTACAACGAGCCGCCGATGGAAGTCGAAGGCGTCGCCAAGCGTTGGGAACAGCCGATCGGCGACGACGATTTCGTCCAGCCGCGCGCGCTGTGGGCGATGTTCTCGGACGAGCAGAAGGCCCGGCTCTACGGCAATCTGGCGGCGGCGATGCACGGCATCCCCGACTTCATCATCGAGCGTCAGCTCGGCCATTTCGCCAAGGTCGATCCGGCCTATGCGCAAGGGGTCCGCGATGCCCTCGCATCGCTCGACAAGAGCCAGGAAGACCGCGAGACCCACAAGGACGTGGATCGCATGGCCGTGACCGAGCCGCACAAGAATACCGAAGCCGAAGCTCCCAAGTTCGAGGGCGCGAAATAACTCCCTGACCTTCGCGCCTTCGACGGCCGCCGGTGCGCTCCCCTATGGCACCGGCGGCCAAATTTTTATCCGCATCCGGTCGATCCGGTTGACGCGCACACCCCCTTCCCCCCACGCGCCGCGACGCGTATCTCCAGGCCATGCGCAAACACGTCCTGATCGTCCTCGGCATCATCGTCCTGATCGGTATCGCCGTCATCGCCTGGCTGGCCTGGCCCGATACCGCGCGCCTCAGCGTCGATCAGGTCGCGGGCAAGCGGCCGACGATCGCGGCCCCGCGCGAGCAGGTGATCCCGACGGTCAATATCGCCAAACCGGTCGGCTGGGCCCAGGGAGCCAAGCCGCAGGTCGCACCGGGGCTGGCGATCCGGGCCTTCGCGACGCAGCTCGATCACCCCCGCTGGCTGTACGAACTGCCCAATGGCGACGTGCTGGTCGCCGAGACCAACTCGCCGCCGCGCCCCGCCGCTGGCATCACGCAGCGGGTGATGAACTTCTTCCTGGGCCGCGCCGGCGCAGCCGTACCCTCGGCCAATCGCATCTCGCTGCTGCGCGATACCAATGGCGACGGCGTGGCCGACATGAAGACTGCGTTCATGACCGGGCTGAACTCGCCCTTCGGCATGGTGCTGTTCGACGGCGCGCTCTACATCGCGAACACCGATGCACTGGTCCGCGTACCGTATCGCGAGGGCGAGACGCAGATCACCGCCAAGCCCGAAAAGGTCATTCCGCTGCCCCCGGCGGGCAACCACTGGGCGCGCAACGTGATCGCGGCGGAGGACGGCAGGACGCTCTATGTCTCGGTCGGCTCGGCGAGCAATATCGCCGAGAACGGAATGGCGGCCGAGAAGAACCGTGCCGCCATCCTGCAGGTGTGGCCCAAGGACAAATATTGGCGCATCTATGCCGCCGGGTTGCGCAATCCGGTGGGCATGGCGCTGAACCCGATCAACAACCGGCTGTGGACGGTGGTGAATGAGCGCGACATGCTCGGCTCCGACCTGGCGCCCGACTATCTGACCCAGATCGAACTGGGCGATCATTTCGGTTGGCCCTGGTATTATTGGGGCGGCTATCCCGACACGCGGGTCGAGCCCGAGAACCCCGCGCTCCAGCAATATGTGAAGCGCCCCGACTATGCGCTGGGGCCGCACGTCGCGGCACTGGGCCTGACCTTCTCGCAAGGGGCCAGGCTCGGCGACCGCTATGCGCGCGGCGCGTTCATCGGCGAGCATGGCTCCTGGAACCGCAAGCCCGCCTCGGGCTACAAGGTCGTGTTCGTGCCGTTCGGCCCCAACGGTTTCCCCGTGGCGGGCGCCAAGCCGGTCGATGTGGTCAGCGGCTTCCTCGACGCCAAGGGTGAGGCGCAAGGCCGGCCGGTCGGCGTGATCGTCGACAAGGCGGGCGGGCTGCTGGTCGCCGACGATGTCGGCAATGTCGTGTGGCGGGTCAGCGCCGCGCGGTGACGCGCGGCCGGCGGATCAGGCCGGCTTGACCCGCAGCAGCGCCAGGCCGAAGCCGACGAAGATCGCGCCGGTGACCCGGTTGAACCCGCGCTTCACGGCCGGGCGGGCCAGATAGCGCGACAGCGAACGCCCGCCGAGCGCATAGACGCCGTACCAAAAGCCCTCGATCACCGCGAAGGTCGCGACGAGCGTGGCGAACTGGGGTATCTGCGCGCGGGCGGGGTTGATGAACTGCGGCAGGAAGGCGACCGCGAACAGGATCAGCTTGGGATTGCTGATCCCGATCAGAAAGCCGCCCCGGAACAACGCGGTGCGCGATACGCTGCGCGGCAGCGCGCCCTCGCCGACATCGAGCGGCGCGCTGTCCGCACGCCATGCCTTGATGCCCAGATACAGCAGATAGGCGACGCCGGCATAACGGATCACCTCGAACGCGCCGGGCAGGGCGAGCAGCAGCGTGGTTAGGCCCGCCGCCGAAGCGGCCAGCACGAGGACGACGGCGGACAGACACCCCGCCATGGCGGCGACGCTGCGCTTCAGTCCCATGTCGACCGAGCGGGTCAGGATGTGCAGCATGTTGGGCCCCGGCGTCCCCGACAACAGGAACACGGCCCCGACGAAGAGCCACCAGATATGCAGCGCCATTTGCGTTTCCCTATCGCCGCCATGGGCAGGCGGCGGGGTGGCATTAGGCGCGGCTTGAAATCACTGCAAATATTCTCTCCGATACGGAGAGGGGGACCATGCGAAATATGGTGGTGGGGCGGGCCACCAGGGATGTGCCTTGCGAAAGCTCCCCGCGTCAGACCTACTTCAGCAGCTTGGGAGCCTCGGACCGGATCACCGACTCGATCTGCCCGGAAAACAGCGACAGGAAGCCCGGCAGGTTGACGACGGCATGGACCTTGTCGTCGAACACGGTCGCCTGCGCCGCCACAGACTGGCCCATCGCGCCGACGGTGAAGTGCATGGTGTCGCCGTCCCAGCGATGCGAGACCGTGGCGCCGCCGGGGATCAGCCGGCCGATCTTACCGACACCGCCGTCCAGGCGCTCGCGCACCGCCGCCTTGCCGAGCTTATGGGGAATATCGAGCGAGATCGGGGCACTCATGCGGGCATCTCCGTGGCAAAGAGCATCGCGTCGTCGGCAAAGGCCTTGAACTCCAGCGCGTTGCCGCTGGGGTCGCGGAAGAACATCGTCGCCTGCTCGCCTGGCTGGCCCTTGAAGCGGATGTGAGGATCGATGCCGAACGGCACCCCCGCCCCCTTCACCCGCGCGGCAAGATCTTCCCAGTCGGCCATGGTCAGGACGACGCCGAAATGCGGCACCGGCACCTGATGGCCATCGACCGCATTCTCCACCGCCACCGGCTTCGCCGCAGGATCGAGATGCGCGACGATCTGATGCCCGAACAGGTCGAAGTCGATCCAGTGATCGCTCGACCGCCCCTCGGCACAGCCGAGGATGCGACCGTAAAAGTCGCGAGCGGCGGCAAGGTCGTGGACTGGAAAGGCGAGATGGAAGGGGCGCAGCGTCATGGCGGAAAGCTAGGATGGCGTTGACGATTTTGCCACCCTTTCCATGCGCAGCATGGTGGAGGGGGCTTGCCGCCAGGATATGCTTTGCGGAAGTCCCCCCTCCGTCAGCGCCGTGCCCTGCCACCTCCCTGTGCCGGGGAGGAATTGAAACGAACTCCCGCATTGCTCCTGTCATGCACAGGCGTCATATCCTGCCGCCGTGACCCGATACCCCGCCCTCGTCGCCCTGATCGCAGGCGCCGTCGCCGCCTGCGGCTTCGCCCCGCTCGACCTCTGGCCGCTGCTGCTCGGCGGGCTGATCGTCCTGCTCGCGCTGGTGCAGGATGCGCCCACCATGCGGGCCGCGCTGTGGCGCGGATGGGCATTCGGGGTCGGGCATTTCACCGTCAACAACAACTGGTTCCAGCACGCCTTCGACTTTCAGGACAAGATGCCCCCGGTACTGGGCTATTTCGCCGCCGTGGGCCTCGCGCTCTACCTCGCCATCTTTCCGATGGCGGCGGCGGGCGTGGCGTGGCGGTTCCGCGGGCGGCGGGCGGACATCGCCTATGTCCTGATCTTCGGCGCGGCGTGGATCGCGACCGAATATCTACGCGCACGGCTGTTCACCGGCTATGCCTGGGACCCGATCTCGGTCGCGTGGCTGCCGGTGATCGGCGTGGCGCGGATGAGCGCGTTCGTCGGCACCTATGCGCTGTCGGGGCTGACCGTTGTGCTGGCGGGCGCGATCTGGCTGGCGGTTCGCAAGGACTGGCACCTGGCCGCCGTCATGATCCCCGTCACCGGCGCCGCCGCGCTGTCCGCGCCGCTGACGCGCGCCCCCAAAGCCGCCGCCGATGCGCCGCTGGTGCGCGTGGTCCAGCCCAATGTCAGCCAGGATCAGCGCGGCGAAAGCGACGGCCCGCTGCTGATGAAGCGGCTGACCGAATTGTCGGGCCGCCCCGGCCCCCGCCCCCGGCTGGTCGTCTGGCCCGAGGGCGTGGTGCGCGACATGATCGAGGACGGCTATCCCGACTGGGCCTATTTCGGGTTCAACTATGCCCCGCCCGCCTGGACCCGCCGCCAGATCGCCGCCGTGCTGGGTCCGCGCGATACCGCGCTGGTCGGGGGCACCGCGCTGATCTTCTCCGCCAATCGCGCCCGCGTGAACAGCGCGACCAACAGCGTCTTTGCGATCAACCCGCGCGCGCAGATCACCGGCCGCTACGACAAGGCGCATCTGGTGCCTTATGGCGAGTATCTGCCCATGCCGTGGCTGCTCAAGCCGCTGGGCCTCGCCCGCCTGGTGCCCGGCGACATGGACTTCACCCCCGGCCCCGGCCCCCGCAACCTGCGCGTGCCGGGCTTCGGGCCGGTGGGCGTGCAGCTCTGCTACGAGATCATCTTTTCGGGCCAGGTGGTCGACGAGGCGCATCGCCCACGCCTGATCTTCAATCCCTCCAACGACGCCTGGTTCGGCCGCTGGGGCCCGCCGCAGCATCTGGCACAGGCGCGGATGCGCGCGATCGAGGAGGGGCTGCCGATCCTGCGCGCCACGCCCAACGGCATCTCCGCGATCATCGCCGCCGATGGCCGGCTGGTCGCCACCGTCCCGCATCTGACCGCCGGCGCGGCCGAAGCCCCCCTGCCCGCCGCACTACCGCCGACGGTGTTTTCCCGGGTCGGCAACATGCTGGCGCTGGCCATCGCCGCAGGCCTAGCCGCGATCGGCGTTGCCATCCGCCGCCGTCGCCGCTAGAGGACATATAAAGCTATCTTTATATCGTTATGAGGACGGGAATGCGGAACTCGTACATCTTCACCTCGGAATCGGTTTCCGAAGGTCACCCCGACAAGGTCGCCGACCAGATCAGCGACGCGATCGTCGACCTGTTCCTGTCCAAGGACTCCGAAGCGCGCATCGCCTGCGAGACGCTGACCACCACCAACAAGGTCGTGCTGGCGGGTGAGATCCGCTGCAAGGGCGTGTTCGAGAACGACCAGTGGGCCGAAGGCGCGCTGGAAGAGATCGAGCAGACCGTGCGCGATACCGTCAAGCGCATCGGCTACGAACAGTCGGGCTTCCACTGGCAGACGTTCGACTTCTCGAATAACCTGCACGCCCAGTCGGCGCATATCGCGATGGGCGTGGACGAGAGCGGCAACAAGGACGAAGGCGCCGGCGACCAGGGCATCATGTTCGGTTACGCGACCGACGAGACGCCCGGCCTGATGCCCGCCACCCTCTATTACAGCCACAAGATCCTGGAAAAGATGGCGGCCGACCGCCATTCCGGCGCGGCCCCCTTCCTGGAGCCCGACGCCAAGAGCCAGGTGACGCTGCAGTACGAGAATGGCGTGCCGGTCCGCGCGACCGCGATCGTCGTGTCGACCCAGCATTCGGCCGAGCTGTCGAACGAGGCGGGCCAGGCCAAGCTTCGCGACTATGTGAAGGGCGTCCTCACCGAAATCCTGCCCGAAGGCTGGCTGCCCGAGGAGAAGCAGATCTACGTCAACCCGACCGGCCTGTTCGAAATCGGCGGCCCGGACGGGGACGCAGGGCTCACCGGCCGCAAGATCATCGTCGACACCTATGGCGGTGCGGCCCCGCATGGCGGC
>NZ_JBNNOB010000077.1:0-16627 GCF_050274375.1 Sphingomonas sp. NPDC019816 | reverse complement strand
GCATACGCCGCCCGGCACCCCTCGGCTTAACCCAAAGCCGCGCGAGCCCAACGGCGCCTTCGTGCTGCATCCGGCACGAGAGACATGGGGCACATCGACGACAAGGGGCGAACCAAAAGCCCTCCGGTACCCCCCGAAGGCACCCACACCTGGCTCCTTACATGAGCCAAGCGAGCCGCCTCAGTACGCCTTTGTGACGCGATCCAAAAGCGGGTGAACGCCGCATCGACCAGCACATGCTCCATACCGAGCATGCCGATGGCGTGATCGCGCAGCAGCATCGCGCACTTGCGCACGTCGAGGTGATAGGCGTAATCCGCATGGCTCGCATATTCCCTCATGACGATCATCTCGGGGCCCAGTCCGGCGTTGCATAGCATCGCTTGGTGATCGACGCAGTCGGCCAATGCGGCCTCGCCCCGGCCCGATGCGGCCAGTGCGACGCCAGATTTATCTGCGTCGCCTCCACCGGCGGAGTGAGAGGGCGATAATAGGCGGCGCCGGACGTCTCGTTGGTCCAGCCGACGAACTGCGCCCCTGTTTGAACGCGGCATTGCAGGATCGCTGGAGTCGGCTTCTAAGAGGCTGGTCTTTGGCCAGCGTGGCGCGCATCATCCGCCAGATCTTCTTGCCCAGCCACCGTCGGCACGCTGTGTGATACGAGCGGTGAGACCTGCACATCGCCACCCGACCGGCGTTCTTGCGTCGTGCGGCCATGGCTATTCCCAGGTGAGGATCAGGCGACCATATGCGGGGACGCGGTAATCGATACGCTCTGGGGTGACCGCATCGGCGACGAGTTCGTCGTTCCGCGCGGTAGTGACGCGGCTTGCGGTCAACTTGCGACGCTTGCGCCGGACCAGGCGCAGATTGGCGGTTTGCGTCTCGCTGCCGTCGAGCTGGATCGCCAGCGCGCGGTCGCCGATCCGCTCGACCGCGCGGACCAGCATGTCGCAGAACAGGTGGAACGGCGCGCCCTCGACCATGTGGAACGCACGCGAGGCGAAGATGAAGGCCGCGCCCGCGCCATAGACTTCCTGGCCCACCTGTCCGGCGGGCTGGCCGTCGGGATAAAGGTCCTCGAGCGGGAAAGAGAGGTCCTTGTCGACATGGCCATTGGCCTCGCGCTGCTGATCGGCAATGGCCTCGGGCGGAAGCGCGTCGGGATAATAGAACCAGGCGCGTGACAGCGCGTAGCGGCCATATTCGCCGATCAGCATCCGCGCCTCCGGCTCCAGATCGGGGCCGCCGTCGTTCAGATATTGTTCGAACGCGACGAAGCTGTCGAAACATTCGTACATCGCCATATAGGGCGCGTCCTGAAGGCAGGTGACGGCGAAGAAGGTCTCATAGGCCTGGGCGTGGCCGATCCGGCTGTCCCACATGACGGTATTGTGCAGGAAGCTGGCGAGATAGACATAGCTTTGCTCGCGATAGACGTCGCGATTGGTCACCCGCCACAACCGCATGCAGGCCGCCGCGCCCCAGGCAGTCAGGTTGGCCTGATAGTTGATGTCGAAGCGCAATCCGATGGCGGCGTCGATCGCCGCGCGTGCCTCGTCGAGATAGGTCTTGTCATCGGTCAGCTCGAATGCCTGGAGCATGACCCAGGCATAGATGCCGCCGACATCGGTCTGGCCGCGCCCGTCGACCGGCGCGTCCTTCGTGATGACGGTGAAGTCGGTGACGTCATATTCGATCGGCCAGCGATAATCGAAATGGCGCGCGGCCTTCATCGCATAGTCGATCGACGCCAGGAACAGCTTGCGCGCCGCCGCGTCACCGTCCAGCGCCAGCGTGCCCAGGTTGAGCAGAGGGTGATAGAGGTACCAACTGTCGACCGCATCGGGATTCTTGTCCTCGCCGACATTGGGCAGATAACGGCGCAGCGTGCCCAATGCCTTGTCGTAGAAGCGCGACAGCCCCGCCTTCAGCTCGGCCTCCAGCGGATGCGGCTCGCCCCGCCAGCGGCCCCATTGGTGAAGCGCGGTGATGACCGACATCTGCACCATGATGTCGGGATATTCGGCACCGGTATAGGGATGGACGAAGCGGTGGCCGTAATGGCGGACCGTCGCCGCCGGTGCCGTGTCCAGATCGCGGGCGGCGCGTTCGGCGCGGTCGATCCAGTCGCGATAGGCGACCGGTGGCGGGCCGAGCAGGTCATAGGCGCTGCCCAGCATCTGCACGAACTGCCGCGCGGACTCGCGTTCGTGCGGCGGTGCCTCGTGCCGGAAGACCAGGATCGCGTCGGACAGCGTCACCTGCTCGCCGGCGGCCAGCGCGACCTCGGCCGGGTCGGCCTTGGCGTCGGGCGTGGGCAGGGCATAGCCGAGTTCGGGCCACGCCCCCGCCACCGCCTCGCGCGGGACGGTGCCGGTCGCGCGGTAATAGTCATTCGAGGCGGTCAGATTCTGGATATAGAGCACGTTGCCGAAGCCCGGCTCCTCGATGCGGAAATATAAAAGGCCGGTGTTCAGCCCGCGCTGTGACGCCGCCACCTCGCCCTTGGCGCGCAGCGGATCGTCACCGGCCCCGATCGGGTAGAGATCGCGCGGGGTGAAGGGCATGATCGTCGGTTGGGCGGGGGTGAAGCGGGTGACGATCCGCAACCGTTCCACCGCCGCCCGGTCGGCGACGCAGCATATCAGATGCTCGCCCATCGCGCTGGTCAGGCGCAGGCGGGCGGCCTCGCCCTCCTCGGGGGGCAGCACCTCATGCTCGAAGGGCAGGGGCAGGAAGGCGGCGCGCACCGCCAGGCCACCGCTGTGCCCGCGCCGGACGATCGCGAAGACGGAATCGGTGGTCCGGTGCAGCGCCACCGTCAGCTCGCCCAGGTCGAAGCGTGCCAGGGGCGGCGGATCGTGGCGAAGCCCCTCACGCAGGTCGAGTATGTGGGGACTGATCGCGGGCGGCGCCTCGGCCGTCGCCGTTCGGGGCATGTTTGCAACTCCGACAGGATGACAGGGTGCGAAGTAAAGGGGGCGAACCTGCCCCCGGTTCCTCCCGCACGCGGCAAAATCGATGCCCCGCTAAACTGGGTCAATGCGTTTGGCGGGTGCTTCCCCGGCCGCGCCGGTCCCGGCATAGTATTCCTGATCTATGTCATTGAATTGTTGTGGCTTATACTCCGCCATCGCGCCACCATCCCGGCGCTCGGTGGTTGATCGGTCCAGGTGTCGGCGGAGCATGCACCGTCTCCCTCGCGGCGCCCGTTCCACCGGAAGGATCGTCATGAAGGCAGCACGCAAAAAAAACCGCCGATGGCCGCTTCGAAATCGTCGAGGTCGACGAACCGGCGCTACCGGCCGCGCACTGGGTCAAGGCGCGGGTCCGCATGGCCGGCATCTGCGCCACCGACCTGCGGCACTGGCAAAAGGCCGAGCCGGACCTGCGTTGCTGCATCATGGGCCATGAACTGGCCGGCGAGGTGGTGGAGGTCGGGGGCGAGGTCGACCGGGTGGCGATCGGCGACCGGGTGCTGATCGAATCGGTGCTGGGTTGCGGCCGCTGCGAATGGTGCCGCGTGCAGCAATATAATCGCTGTCCAGATTTGTACCCCACCCGCCGCGCCAGCGTCTCGCGCGCCTATGCCGAATATGTCATCGGTCCTCAGCACAAGTTCCACATCCTGCCCGACCATATCGGCTTCGACGACGCGGCGCTGCTCGACACCTATGCGGTGGCGCTCCATGCCCAGCATCTGTCCGGCCTGACCATCGGATCGCGCGTGGCGATCATCGGCGCGGGGCCGATCGGGCTGGGGCAGCTGATGCTGGCCAAGGCGGGCGGGGCGCATGTGACGATCCTCGACCGGCTGCCGCATGCGCTGGCGCTGGCCGGGCGGCTGGGGGCGGACCGGATGGTCGATGTGGATAGCGGGGACGCGGCGGCCGCCGTCGCCACGATGACCGACGATCGCGGCGCGGACATCGTGTTCGAATGTGCCGGCGGCGAATCGATGCCAGAGACGTTGCCGCTCGCGACGCGGCTGGTGCGGCGGGGCGGGCGGGTCGTCATCGTCGGCGGTTTCGACGATGGCGCGATCGCCATTCCGCTCGAATGGCAACGCATCCAGATGTCCGACATCACGCTGATCCCCAGCGCCAGTTTCGCCTTTCACGATATCCATGCCGAACAGCGCGAGGCGCTGGACCTGGTGGCGCGTGGCATATTGAAGACGCAGGCGCTCATTACCCACCGCTTTCCGCTCGACCGGATCAACGATGCCTTTGCCGTGGCGCAGGATCGCCGCCGGACGGAGGCGATCTTCGTCGGACTGACGATGTGACGCGGCCCGCGCGCTAGAACAGGACCGCGCCGCCCGTGACCAGACGCAGCCCCGGCGCGGCCTGGTTCAGGCCCGCCACCGCCAATATGTCGAGCTGGACCAGCCTGGTCGGGCGCCACGCGGCGGACAGCGCGGCCATCGCCATCGTCTCATGCCCTTCCGGCTCGTTGTCGCGTTCGAGCGACAGTTCGGCGGAGGTCGTGACCCGATCGTTCAGCTTGTAACGCACGCCCGCGATCTCGCTATAGGCCAGATGCCGGCCCGTGCCCGACCGGTTGGCGGCGGCGTCGGCCTCGCCGGTCAGGGCGATCGCCCATTTCTCGGTCAGGTCGTACTGGAGGGGCACGATGACGCCCGTCGACCAGCTGCCGTCGCCGACCGGATGGCGCCCCGTCGGCGCGGTCACGAACGCTTCTACGCCGGCGGAAAAGGGCTTGCCCTTCGCGCCTGCCAGATGCTGGCGCACCGCGAAGGTGACGTCGCCCGTGCCCGTCACCGTGTCGACGCTGTCACTGGCCTTGTCGCGTGTGCGATCGCGGCCATAGCCGACCCATTCGAGCTGGACTTCGGTGTTCCGGCCGACCCCGGTACGGGTCAGGATGTCGGCGGTGACGATCCGGTCCTCCCGTTCGTCGCCTTGGTCGTCTCGCTGCCAGTCCAGCACCGACATCTCCACATGCACCCGCCCCGGCTCGGTCGTGCAGGCGGAGCCGCCGAGATTGGGCCGGGTGGGGCAGAAGCGCGGCTCGTCCTCGGCAAGGGCGGGCGCCGCCGTCGCCAGCGCCGTCATGCCGAGCATCCACCCCAGGCCGTTTCGCATCTTTATCATCCTAAAACGCCGAATTGTCAGAAGATTGGCGGGCACCCTGCGCCGGTTCGGCCCGCTTGTGCAACCGCCGGGCCGACAGCCGCGCGCTCTTTCAGCCGCGCCGCGCGTCCGCATGCGCCCAGAGCGCCAGACCGGCAAAGCACAGCAGACTGGCGCCATGCAGAATGAAATGGATCGCGCGCGCCGTGCCCGACAGGATCAGCAACGCGATGTCACCCAGGGGAATGACGATCGTGGCGGCGAGGACGATGGCCAATGCCTGGCGCCCGCCCAGGGCGGACAGGCCGAGCAGATAGGCCGCCAGCGCCAGATCACGGAACCCGATGGCGCGGACATAGAACAGCGCTGCCCGATCATCGCTGGCGATGCCGTAAAAGCCCGCCGCCGCGTGGGGGTATGCCACGAACATCGCCCCCAGGAGCAGGAATATGCCGGCCACGAGCGCGACGACGATCGGGACGGGGGATGTGTGCGGCATGGGGTGGGAGGCGTCCATCATGACGATGCGACCAAGCGATGATGGGAACCAATGTTCCTGCAAATCGCTGCTTTTCCATGACTTCTGGCAAACAGGCATCGCGGCCGCATGGCGGGCTGATCTTTGGCGGGGCGCTGGGCGCGGGGGCCGTGGCGTGGCTGCTATGGCTGTCGCGCGGTGCGGCGGGCCAGGACGCCGCCATCGCGTACCCGCCCGTCGATACCCTCAAGCCCTTTGCCGACGATGTGTGGATCGTCGACAGCGGCCCGGTCAGCGCGATGGGCATGAAGCTGCCCGTTCGCATGACGGTGTTTCGGCTGAAGGACGGTGGGCTGCTGCTTCATTCGCCGACCCGTCATACGCCGCAACTGGAGCGGGCGCTCTCCGCGCTCGGCCCGGTCCGGCATCTGGTCGCGCCGACCGTGGCGCACTGGATGTTCCTGAAGGATTGGCAACGGGTCTGTCCCCAGGCGACGAGCTGGGCGGTGCCCGCGCTTCGGGACCGCGCGGCGGTCCGCAAGGCGGGGGTGCGGATCGATGCGGACCTTTGCGATGCCGCGCCCGAAGCCTGGGCGGCGGAGATCACGCAAGGGATGGTACGGGGCGGCGGCGGGTTCGAGGAGGCATGGTTCCATCACCGGGCGAGCGGAACACTGGTGCTCGCCGATCTGGTCGAGAATCTGGAACCCGCCAAGCTGCGCCCTGTGACCGCCGCGGTGATGCGCGCGACGCTGGCGACGCGTGCCACGACCGGCGTGCATGTGCGCGCGGCGCTGGTTCTGGGGGGCGCGCGGGTGAAGACGGCGGTCGCGGCGATGATCGCCACCCGGCCCGACCGGGTGATCTTCGCGCATGGCACGCCCTTCACCCGTCACGGCGCGTCACGCCTGCGCCGGGCCTTCTCGTGGCTGGTCTGACCGGGCGCTACCGTCGCAGGACGGAGGCCAGCGCCAGCCCCGCCCCCGCCTGAAGCAGCCCATAGGCACGGCGACGCATGGGGTGATGGGCGAAGGGCCGCACGAGCATGTCGACCGCCGCGACATCCGATCGCCACAGCGCGACGTGACGCTTCGGCTGCAACAGGCCCAGCAGGCCGTCGCCGATCATGAAGAGCGCCGCCATCTCGGCGCTGCGGCGGATGCCGATCTGCAAATTGGTGGTATTGCCCATGGTCAATCTCCTGAGGCGAGGCAACGTCCCACCGCGACGAATGTCGCACGCCCCGCGACGAAGCCCCCCGTGCAGCCGATGGATGCCGCCACGCGTTGATCCATCCGGCCCGACGACCATTGGACGAAGCCCGACACGATGACCCTGCCGCCCCGTTTCCGCTTTTCGCTGGCGCTGGCCTTGACGACGACGCTGGCCGCCTGCTCGCCGCTGACCGCGTTCAATACGCTGGTGCCCAAGGATGCGGCGGGCACCCGGGTCGCCACCGGCATGGCGTACGGCGCGGGCGAGCGGCGGATGCTCGATATCTATGCTCCGCGCACGACAGCGGACGGCAAGCGACCCGTCGTCGTCTTCTTCTATGGCGGCAGCTGGAACAGCGGCACCCGGACGGGCTATGCGTTCGTCGGCAAGGCCCTGGCGGCGCAAGGGTTCGTCGTGGTGATCCCGGATTATCGGCTGGTGCCCGCGATCCGCTATCCCGCCTTTGTCGAGGACGGCGCGGCGGCCGTGCGCTGGGCCAGGGCGCATGTCCGCGATTTCGGCGGTGACCCCGACCGCATCGTGCTGATGGGCCATTCGGCGGGCGCGTATATCGCGGCCATGCTGGCGGTCGATGATCGCTGGCTGGGGCGCGACAGGACGGCCGTCCGGGGCTTGGTGGGCCTGGCCGGACCCTATGACTTCGCGCCCTTCGACGTGGACGTCAGTCGCGCCGCGTTCGGGCAATGGCCGCGTCCCGCCGAGACGCAGCCCGTGACCTGGGCCGGGGCGGGCGATCCGCCGGCGCTGCTGCTGGTCGGTGACGAGGACAAGACGGTGCTGCCCCGCAACAGCGCGGCGCTGGCCGCCCGGTTACGCCAGGGCGGGGTCCCGGTGTCGGTGCGGGCCTATCCCAGGCTGGGTCATGTCGGCATGATCCTGGCCATCGCCCGTCCGTTCCGGGGCCGCGCGCCGGTACTGGCCGATGTCACCCGGTTCGTTCGCGAACGGACGCGATGACCGGCCGGGCCCGGCATCAGAGATAATAGCCGAACATCATCAGGATCGACGCCTTCCACCGATCATCGCCCCCTTGCGCCGCGCCCGAGGAGAACTGCCCCGCGCCGACATAGGGGTCGTTACGGCCGACGAGCATCTCGGTCCAGATCCTGATCCGCTTGCTCGCCTTGTCGTTCCAGAAGGCGCCGACATTGATCCGCTGCGTATCGGCGAAGGCCGCTTTCTTCAGGACGCGGGCGTAGCTGGCATAGACGTCCAGACTGAACGGAAAGGCGCCCGTATCGATCGCATGGCCCATCTCGGCGAAGGTCAGCGTCCCCCGGGCGGCGATATTGTAGGAAAAGTCGTAGTCGCCGACCGCGATCAGGTCGTTGCGCTGCGCGTTGCGCGGGTCGATGTCCTGCCGCGCGGCCAGCAGCTTGAAGCGCAGCGGGCGGCGATCGTCCTTCACGCTGAGGGCGAAGGCATGGCGCGAGCCATTCTCGCCGGTGTCGAAACTGTGCACCTGCGACACCCATCCCGAACCGGTGACGCTCAACTGCCCGCGCTGGGTGCTGTCGAGCACGTAGCGGACCTTGCCGATGGCCATGTTGCGCTCGGCATTGCGCGAGGCGAAGGGGAGGTAGGAATCGCCCCGGACGATATTGACCGAATAGCGCGCGCTGTCGCGGCTGTTGCCGATGCCGGGCGGTCCGGCGACCGGGAAGAAGCCCGCCGATACGGTCAGGCGATCGTCGCTGTGCGTATAGCTGATGCCGGTATTATAGGTTTCCTCCAGGCCATAGACGAAGCCCAGGCTGTTGTACCAGGACGACCCCCAATAGCGGTCGTCGAACGGCACCGGCTGGATACCGACCGTCACGCGGTCATGGGGCGACAGCTTGGCCCCGGCATAGGCATAGGACAGGAACTGGATCTCGCCCGGATAGCCCTTGTAGCCGGCGCCGCGCCCATAGATGAAGTTGCCGCCATAGAAGCGGTAGTCCGCCGAGCCGAAGAAGCGCGGTCCGTCATAATTGGCGCTGAGGATCAGCGTGTCGAACGAGACATGTTTCGACGTCTCGCGCTGTCCCACCCCATTGGCGTCGTTGAAGCGGATGTCGATCCGCCCGCGAACGCCGATTCCCAGCTTCAGCCGGGGGGCGGGGGCCGTCTTGGCCGGCTCCGCCAGGACCGGCGCGGCGGGCAGCGTCACCGGGAGGAGCGCCGCCATGTCCGTCGCATCGGCGACGGCGGGGGGCAGCGTCCAGTCGTCCGCGGCGGACCTGTCGTCCGTCGGCGGCGCTACGAGTGCGAAGCCGGTGGCGGCCGGCGGACCGCCGCCGCCGGGGGCGAGCAAGGTCGTCGCCAGGACGGCGGCTGAAAAGAGAAACGTCATGATACCCCTGTTCGGTACGATCTTCGCGCCAACGCCCCGGTCCTAGCCGTACGTCGCCCCCCGCGCCACCGGATGTCCCGGAACACGCGACATGTCGTGGATGACCGGTCGGCATGGCCCCCCGGCCCGCCGACCGATCGACGATCAGAATTCGGACCAGTCCTCGTCGGACACCGCCAGCGCGGTGTTGCCCGCGACCATGGGCGGTCGGCTGGGTGCGCGAGGCGTACGCGGCGGGCTGGCGGGCATGGGGACCGGGCGAGGCGTTTCGCTTCGCCTTCCGTCATGGCGCGACGCCAGAGCCGGCACCGGGCCACTCTCGTCGAGGCGGAAGCGTGCGACTTCGCTCGCCAGGACCTCGGCCTCCGCCGCCAGGTTGCGCGCCTCGGCGGTCGTCTCCTCGACCATCGCCGCATTCTGCTGCGTCACCCCGTCCATTTCCGACACGGCGATGTTGACTTGTTGCAGGCCGCCCGCCTGCTGCTGCGTGGCGGTGGTGATGCCCGATACCAGCCCCTCGATCTCGCCCACCCGTTCGATGATCAGATTGAGCGACCGGCCCGTCTCGGACACCAGTTCGACGCCGGCCCCGACATGGGTGGACGAGGCGTTGACGCGTTCCTTGACGTCCTTGGCCGCTTCCGCCGAGCGTTGCGCCAATGCGCGCACCTCGGAGGCGACGACCGCGAAGCCCTTGCCCGATTCGCCCGCGCGCGCCGCCTCGACCCCGGCGTTCAGCGCGAGCAGATTGGTCTGGAAGGCGATGCCGTCGATGACCGAGATGATCTCGGCGATCTCGGCGGAGGATCGCTCGATCCCGCTCATCGCCTGGATCGCCTTGCGCACCACATCGCCCGATCGCTCGGCCTCCGCGCGCGCCTGGCCGACGGCGGCATTGGTGCGGCTGGCATCCTCGGCGGTCTTGCGGATCGTGACGGTGATCTCGTCCATCGCCGCCGCCGTTTCCTCCAGGCTCGCGGCCTGTTGTTCGGTGCGGCGCGACAGGTCGTCGGCCGCGACGCTGATCTCGCGCGATCCGGCGCTGACGTCGCCCGCGCTGTGCGCAACCTTCTTCATCGCATCGGCCAGGCGACCGACCGCGTCGTTGAAGTTGGTGCGGATGCGTTCATATTCGCTGCTGAAGCTCGTGGTCAGGCGGGCGGACAGGTCGCCGGCGGCCAGCTTTTGCAGCGCGTCGGCCAGGCTAATGACGACGCGTTCCTGATTCTGGTCGGCGATGCGCTTTTCGCGCGCCGCCTGGCGGAACACATCGACCGCGGCGCGCATCTTGGCGATCTCGGCCGCCTTGGCCTCGTCACGCGCCGGATCGTTGAGGTCGCCCGAGGCGACATGCTCCATTTCGGTCGACAGGTTGGCCAGCGGATCGCCGACCAGGCGCGTGGACAGCCGGCGCAGCACGAAGGCCAGCCCCGCCACCATCAGGAGCGCGGAGAGCAGCAGCACCAGCTCGGCCCGGCGCGCATCGGCCAGCACCGCGCTCATCGGCAGGCGCACGCGCACCACCCAGCCGCGATCGAACCCGTCGAAACGGATGGGGCGGACGATCTGAATGACCTTGCCCATGACCGGATCGTCGACCACCGAATAACCCTGGGTGAAATGCGGCCCCGGCTTGCCGAGCAGCGCCACGTCCTTGGTATAGGCGTAGAGGTCCTTTTCCGACAGCACCTCGACATTGCCCTCGAAGGGCAGATGGATGTCGCCGATCCGCTTCGACAGGTCGCCGAGGCCCAGGTCGACGCCCAGCACCGCGACCGTGCGCCCCCGTTCCTGATAGGGCAGCACGACCGAGGCCATCAGCGTCTTCTTGCCGGCTACCTCGTACAGGCTGGGCCCCCACATCAACGGGCGTCCGGTTTGCAAGGGAACGAGATACCAGTCGCCCTTGCCCGGCTTCTCGTAACCGGTCAGCGGCTCGACCGCCGCATCCTGTCCCGAATGATGCCAATAGGGCAGGAAACGCCCGGTCTTGTCGTAGCCCGGCGTGCCGGCGAAGGCGGCGTCGCGGCCGTCAAAGGCGTTGGGTTCCCACCCGATCCAGGTACCGATCAGCTCGGGATTGGTCATCAGGGTGGAGCGCAGGATGCCGTTATGCGCGTTGCGATCGGTGATGCCCTGCGCGCGCGCCGCCGCGATCGCCGCCTTCAGGCCGCCCGCCACGCCGATGGGGCGTTCGAACTGGGTGCGGATTTCGGCCGTCACCTGATCGGCGACGATGCCCCCGGTCTCGCGTGCGCGGGTCTTGGCCGATTGTTCGAGCATGACGCCTGTCACGGCCGACCCCAGCGTGACGAAACACGCGACCGTCACCATGCCACGCAGGCTGAGCATGGTCGCAAGCGACTTCAAAGGCTTTGTCTGCACCGATCCCTCCATGAGAACGGGCTATAAAATCGAGTCGATAATATAATGTTATTGTGGCCTAAACATGGATCAATAGAATGTTGCGCGAATGGGCCCGGCGGTCCTGAACCCCGCCGGGGCGGAACAGGACGGTGATGCGCGTGGTTGGCGTGGGCATGATCATGTTCGGATGCCTGCTGCTCGTCGTCCTGCCGCTGATCGGGTTGGTGGTCGGTGGTTATCTGGGCGGCCTCACCGCCGGCTTGTGGACGGCGCTCGGCGGACTGGCGCTGGCCGTGCTGGCCTGTTCGATCTCGGTCATCGCGCTGGTGAAGGCGCGTCACTCACGCTGAGGGGCGGCAAACTCGGTGCACGAGAGGGCCGGTCTCCCGGACATTACCCTTGCGCAACGTTTTTCGTGGCAAGATTCTTGGAATCATGGCCAATGTGCCCGATCCATCATGTTATTATGATGTAGGTGGAGCCTTACCGGTGACGGATCGTTACGCGTTCGTCCAAAAGGCTCATCGATATGGGCTTTCAAGCCAACGCCGGTTAAGCTGTCCCCATGCCTGAAACCCGATTAAATCCCCGCGTCTTCTGGGGAGCCAGCGCGATCATCGCGGCGATGCTCGCCGCCACGCTGCTCATGCCCGGCACCGCCGACTCCGCGTTCAAGGCGGCGCAAAGCTGGACGATCGACACGTTCGGCTGGTTCTATATCGCCTCGGTCGCGGCCTTTCTCGCGATCGTCCTGGCACTCGGCTTCGGCCCGGCCGGCAAGCTGAAGCTGGGGCCCGACGATGCCGAGCCCGATTTCCCCTATGTCTCCTGGCTGGCGATGCTGTTCGCGGCCGGCATGGGCATCGGCCTGATGTATTTCGCGGTGGCCGAGCCGATCCAGCATTATATCGCGCCGCCCGATGTCGAACCCGGCACCATCCTGGCCGCGCGCGAGGCGATGGCGATCACCTTCCACCATTATGGCGTCCACGCCTGGGCGATCTATGCGCTGGTGGGTATGAGCCTGGCCTATTTCACCTATCGCAAGGGCCTGCCGCTGACCATGCGATCGGGCCTGTCGCCGATCCTGGGCAAGCGGATCAACGGCGTGCTGGGCGATGCGATCGACGTCTTCGCGGTATGCGGCACCGTCTTCGGCGTCGCGACCTCGCTGGGCTTCGGCGTGTCGCAGATTACGGCGGGCCTGTCCTATGAATATGCGGTGCCCGACACGATCACGGTCAAGATCGGGTTGATCGCGATCGTGATGGGCGCGGCGACCCTGTCGGTCCTCAGCGGCGCCGATCGTGGCGTGCGCCGCCTGTCCGAGTTGAACCTGACCGTCGCCGTCCTCCTGATGCTGTTTGTGCTGGCGGTGGGGCCGACGCTGTTCCTGCTGCGTGCGCTCGTTCAGAATTTCGGCCTGTATCTCGATCATTTCGTCAAGCGCACCTTCACCCTCTACGCCTATGAACCGCGCGCCTGGATGGCCGACTGGACGCTGTTCTACTGGGCGTGGTGGATCGCGTGGTCGCCCTTTGTCGGCATGTTCATCGCGCGCATCTCGCGCGGGCGGACGATCCGCGAGTTCGTCATCGGCGTGCTGTTCGTGCCGACCGCGTTCACCTTCCTGTGGATGACGGTGTTCGGCAACACGGCGATCTCGCTCGACCTGGGCGTGGCGGCCGGCGGCATCGCGCAGGCGGTGCAGGACAATCTGTCGACCGCGCTGTTCAAGTTCCTGGAATATCTGCCCGGCACGGCGTTCACCTCGTCGCTGGCGATCCTGCTGGTGTGCGTCTTCTTCGTCACCTCGGCCGACTCGGGCGCCTTGGTGATCGATACGCTGGCATCGGGGGGCGAGGACGAGACGCCGCGCTGGCAGCGCATGTACTGGTGCATCCTGCTGGGCGTGACGGCGGCCCTGCTGCTGGTCGCCGGCGGATTGGGCGCGCTTCAGGCCGCGACATTGCTCGCCGCGCTGCCCTTCTGCTTCATCATGCTGCTGCTTGCCTTCGGCCTGATCCGGCAGACCAATGCCGACTTGGCGGGCGTCGCGCTGGACGAGCAGACGGCGGCGATGGGCGAACGGCTGAAGCGGCTGTTCGTGCCGGCCAGCCGCAAGGAGATCGCACGCCAGCTGGAGCAGCGCGCGCTCCCCGCGCTGCAATCGGTGTGCGAGACGATGGTGCAGGAGGGCTGGGCCGACAGCCGGGTCGAGCATGACGAGCATGGCGCCAAGCTGACCATCACGCTCAGCCCCGACCAGATGCTGGTGTACCACATCGCCGCGCGCTCGCGCCCGCTGGCCGCCTTCACCGCGTTGGAGGCATCGGAAAAGCGGCGCAGCCATGGCTGGACGCTGATCGCCAGCACCGACGGGGTGCCGGGCGCACGCGACATAACCGGCTATACGACCGATCAGATCGCCAATGACGTCCTCAGCCAGTTGGAGCGCTGGCGGCGGCGATAAGTTGGGGGCCGGCCCCGGCATAACCGTCGGGGCGGCGCCTCGCCGATCATGGCGGAAAAGGGCGTGGGTCCGGCCGGTCGTCGGTCGGACCCATCGTTCATTCCGGCATCGGGCTTAGGGGAAACCGGTGCCGCCATGCGCACCGACCGCCGTGCCGGTCGAATAGCTCGCCTCGTCCGATGCCAGCGTGACGAACAGCGTGGCGAGTTCCGCCGGCTGGCCGGCGCGGCCAAGCGACGTGTCCTGGCCGAATTCGTGCATCTTGCCGGGCAACTGCCCGCCCGCCACCTGGAGCGGGGTCCAGATCGGCCCCGGCGACACCGCGTTCACGCGGATGCCCTTCTTGGCGAGCTGCTTGGCCATCCCGCGCGTCAGGTTCTGGATCGCCGCCTTGGTGGAGGCATAGTCGATCAGATCCTCGCCGGGGTCATAGCTGTTCTGCGAGATGGTGTTGATGATGACCGCGCCGGGGGGCATCGAGGGGATCGCCGCCTTTGAAAAGCGGAAGACGTGGAAGACATTGGTCTCATAGGTGCGGACGAACTGCTCGTCCGAAATCTCCATGATGTCCGCCTTCGACTGTTGATAGGCGGCGTTGTTGACCAGGATGTCGAGCCCGCCGAGCTGCGCGATCGCCTTGCGCACCGTATCCTCGCACGCCTTTTGCGTGCGGATGTCGGCGGGCAGCAGGACCGCCTTGCGTCCTGCCTGGCGGATCAGGTCGGCGACCTCGCGCGCATCGGGCTCCTCGCTGGGGTGATAGTTGATCGCGACGTCGGCACCCTCGCGCGCGAAGGCGATGGCGGCGGCGCGGCCGATGCCGCTGTCGCCGCCGGTCAGCAGGGCGCGGCGCCCCGTCAGCTTGCCCGATCCGCGATAGCTGGTCTCGCCATGATCGGGGCGCGGCGTCATCTTGCTGGCGAGCGCGGGCCAGGGTTGGCGCTGTTCGGGGAAGGGCGTGCGCGTATATTTGGTGCGCGGGTCGCGCAGGCTGGGTGCAGCACCGCCCGAGGCGCCCTGCGCCAGTGCGGCACCGGGTGCGGCGGCGGCGGCAAGCCCGATCGCGGTGCCGCCCAACACGCCGCGTCGTGAGGTTTCGATATCGCCCATGGTCATGGCCTTTCCGATACCAGGCCAACGGGATCGTCGGCGGTCTCGGGCTCTAACCCACGGAAGGATAAAGACGATCCACGCCGCGTCCCGGCACGCGTCGAAACGGCAAGGTCAGCCCAGCCGGGTGCAGGACAGCACGGACCAGCGCCCCGTCCGGCGGACACGGCGCACCCGCCAGGTGCAGCCGGTGGCGCGCAGGAACGTCTCTTGCAACCCTGCGGCATGCTGGGCGAAGTCGTGAAAGTCGATCCGATGATGCGCCAGCACCAGCACCCCGCCGGGCCGCAGCGCGCGCGCGACGTCGCGCGCGGTACGCCGCATGGCATGGGCGGAGAGATAATAGAGCATCTCGGCCACCACCACCGCGTCATAGTGGGGCCGTGGAAAGGATGCCGGCACCGCCAGGCGGATCGCCCGCGCGCGCGGACCGTGCCCGGCCAGCGCCTTGCAGACCAGCGCCGTGCCCGCCTCGGTCGCCTCGGTCGCATCCAGCCGCAGCGCGTGGGCGGCGAGCGCGACGCTGTTCGATCCATTGCCCGCCGCCAGTTCCAGCACCCGGCCCCACGGCGCGGCGCCCAGAGCGTGCATGATGGCGCGGCGTTTCACCGCCTCGTCACGGTCGACAAAGGTTCGCCACGGGTCGGGATCGCCCGCGAACATCCGCTCGAAGCCGGACAGCCGGATCGGCCGGTGGCTCATGCGGGGGCGAACCATTCCTGCGGGCGGCTGAAGGCGGCGATCTGCTGGCGGGTCATCGCGAAGCCGGTGGGATCGTCGGTGATCCGCCCCGCCTGGGTGCGATAGCGGCGGATGGCGTGCCGCTTGGCCAGCCGCTCCTGCGCGCTCAGGTGCAGCGGCCTGCCCCCGCGCAGCCGCTGTCCGGCCGGCCAGACCGGATAATGCCGCCACCGGACCCCCGCCTGCCGCCGCACGGCGCGGGCGACGGCGCGGTGGTCGGGATGGTCGTCGGTCATCGCCGGCGACAACGCGACCACGGGGTGGGGCAGGGCGGCGAGCGATCGCGCGATGGCGTGGCGGATGGCGCGGTCATGCCCCGCCAGCCCGCCATCGGGAAGCGCCAGGAAGCGGATGGCATCGCGCGTCACGCCGATCGGACGCAGCACGCACCGTGCCTCGCGCTGCCGTTCGCGGATCAGCCGCGCGGGCGGCCAGCGCGTGCTGTTCGGATGGGAAGCGGCCCCGTCGCTGACGATCAGCACCGCGACGCGCACCCCCCGGCGGCGTAGTCGGGTCATCAGCGTATAGGCGCCGATCGCCTCGTCATCGGGGTGCGGCGCGACGACCAGCAGCGCGGCGGGACGACCGATCGGCAGGGTCATAGCGTCGGCGTCAGGACGTGCGCGGCGACGGCGGCCCCCACCTGTATTCGCTGCGCATCGGGGGCGGGCTGGCGCAAATAGACGGACAGGTCTGTGATGACGCGGGCCAGCGGATGCGCGGTGAACAGACCCTGCACCCCCACCGCCTCCTGCGCCAGCATGATCGCCCGCCCGCCGGCGGCATAG
>NZ_JBNNOB010000076.1:0-16836 GCF_050274375.1 Sphingomonas sp. NPDC019816 | reverse complement strand
CGCTGGCATACGGGGCGGGCCGCATCCAGCGGGTTGATGTCGTCACCGGTCCACCAAGCACGCCCCTCCCGCAGGCGGGCGGGGATGGGGGAAGGAATGCCAAGCAATACTGCCCCTGTTCCACGTGGAACACATTACCCCTGTGGATAATATAGTGCAGAACTCGGGCATAATGTAAAATGCATTTGTGCATCCCGCCCCGCCTTGCCAGAGGCAAATGCATGACAGACGAACTCCGCTCCACCGCTTTCGAGTCCAAGGCCTGGCCCTATGAGGAGGCTCGCAAGCTCCTCAAACGCTATCCCAACGGAAAGCCGGGCGGCGAGCCGATCCTGTTCGAAACGGGCTATGGCCCCTCGGGTCTGCCGCATATCGGCACGTTCAACGAAGTGCTGCGCACCACCATGGTCCGCCATGCCTTCCACGCGCTGTCGGATCAGAAGACGCGGCTGATCGCCTTTTCGGACGATATGGATGGCCTGCGCAAGGTGCCGGACAATGTCCCGAACCAGGAAATGCTGCGCGCGCATCTCGGCAAGCCGCTGACCCAGGTGCCCGATCCGTTCGAGAAGTTCGACAGCTTCGCGGCGCACAATAACGCGCTGCTGCGTCAGTTCCTCGACCGCTATGGCTTCGATTACGAGTTCGCCTCCTCGACCGACTATTACACTGGCGGCAGGTTCGACGACGCACTGCGGCTGGTGCTCAAGCATTTCCAGGGCATTCAGGACGTGATGCTCCCCACCCTGCGCGCCGAGCGCCGCGCCACCTATTCGC
The DNA here is from genome assembly GCF_050274375.1 of Sphingomonas sp. NPDC019816. Taxonomy (NCBI): domain Bacteria; kingdom Pseudomonadati; phylum Pseudomonadota; class Alphaproteobacteria; order Sphingomonadales; family Sphingomonadaceae; genus Sphingomonas; species Sphingomonas sp. NPDC019816. The sequence goes on along the minus strand of NZ_JBNNOB010000076.1, from coordinate 16,059 downwards.
CCGTTCTGCCGATCAGCCCCAAGTCGGGCATCGTGTTGCAGGTGCCGGTCGAGGTGGTCGATGCCGAGGCGGGCCTGATCGCGTTCGAGGATGAGGGCGAGCGGATCGTCCAGTCGGCGCTGGGCGGCCTGTCCAAGCTGCAATGGAAGGTCGACTGGGCCATGCGCTGGGTCGCGCTGGGCGTGGATTATGAGATGGCGGGCAAGGACCTGATCGACTCGGTCACCCAGTCGTCCAAGATCGCCCGCGTCCTCGGCGGCCGCCCGCCCGAGGGCTTCAATTACGAGATGTTCCTCGACGAGCATGGCGAGAAAATCTCCAAGTCCAAGGGCAATGGCCTCAGCCTTGATCAGTGGCTGACCTATGGGCCGGAGGAAAGTCTGGCCTTCTTCGCCTATCGTGAGCCGAAAAAGGCCAAGCAGCTGCACATGGGCGTCATTCCGCGCGCGGTGGACGAATATTGGCAGTTCCGGGTGAACTACCCCAACCAGTCGCTTAAGGAGCAGCTGGGCAATCCGGTGCATCACATCCATGACGGTAAACTGCCCGAAGGCGAGCTGCCGGTGACGTTCGGGCTGCTGCTCAACCTGGTCGGGGTGATGGGCGAGGCGACCAAGGAGCAGGTCTGGGGCTATCTCGCCAATTATGTGCCCGAGGCGTCGGCCGCAAAGTACCCGGAACTCGACCGGCTGATCGACCATGCGCTGGCCTATGCCCGCGACTTCGTCACGCCGACGCTCCAGCGCCGTGCGCCCGAGCCGCATGAGGCCGAAGCGCTGCGTCAGCTGGATGCGCAGCTTGCCGCCTCGCCCGAGGGGGCGAGCGCCGAGGACATCCAGAACATCGTCTATGAGATCGGCAAGACCGATGCCTTCCCCTCGCTGCGCGACTGGTTCAAGGCGCTGTACGAGACGCTGCTGGGATCGGCGCAAGGGCCGCGCATGGGCAGCTTCATTGCGCTCTACGGTGTGGAGAACAGCCGCAAGCTGATCGCCGAGGCATTGGCCAAGGCATAACGATACCGGCCCTCACCCTTCCCACCCGCGTTGCGGGTGGGCCCCTTCCCTCTCCCGATGGGAGAGGGAGGGAGGCGCGAAGCGCCGGAAGGGTGAGGGTGGTAGCAACTTAGCGGAGGTGCTCCGCAAAGAACGCCATGGTGCGTTCGTCCGCCAGCTTGGCGGACTCGTCCGACCGGCGCTGACCGAATTCGGTCGCGAAGCCGTGATCCTCACCGGGATAATCGTACAGCGTCACCTTGGGGTGGTCGTCCAGCCCCTCGTGCATCTGCTGTTGCGCATCCTTGTCGACGAAGTGATCCTCCTCGGGGATGTGGAGCAGGACCGGCTTGGCGATGGCGTTCTTCTCATCCAGCAGGCCGTCGATGCCGACGCCATAATAGCCGACGCTGGCATCCACATCGGTGCGCGCCGCGGTCATGAAGGCCAGCCGTCCGCCCAAGCAATAGCCGACGACGCCGACCTTGAAGTCCGCGCCATATTCGTCGCGGATGGTCTTGATCGTCGCCTCAATGTCGCGGATGCCGCCATCCTGATCGAACTGCCCCATCAGGTCGAGCGCCTGCTGCATCTCGTTGGGGACGTCCGGGTCCAGCTCGATGCCCGGCGCGATCTTGTGAAACAGATCGGGGGCGACCGCCAGATAGCGCGCCTCGGCCAGCGTGTCGCATTTGCGGCGGATGCCGGCATTTACTCCGAAAATCTCCTGGATGAGGATGATCGCGGCGCTCGGCTTGCCCTCGGGTTCGGCATAATAGGCGTTGAACTGGCCCTCGCCGGATGTGGCGGCGATGGTCTTGGTGGCGGTCATACGGGTCTCCTGTGGTCGACGCGACCATAACGCCTTATGCCTCGCTTGGTCGCGTGATGGAGAATGGCGCATGAAAGTGAATGTGGAAATCGACTGCACGCCCGAAGAGGCGCGCCGCGCCATGGGCCTGCCCGACCTGACGCCGATTCATGAACGCTATGTCCAGATGATGCTCGACACGATGGAGTCGGGGGTGAAGCCCGAAATGGTCGAGGCAATGATGCGCAGCTGGGCGCCGATGGGCGAGGCGAGCATGGCGATGTGGCGCCGCATGTTCGAGGGGCAGAAGGGCTGAGCATGGCCGACACGATCTTCGCCGTCTCCAGCGGACAGCCGCCGGCGGCGATCGCGGTGATCCGGGTGAGCGGGCCGGGTGCCTTCGCGATGGTCGAACACATGGCGGGCCGGCTGCCTGCACCCCGGCGCGCGGGCCTGCGAACGCTGCGGGATGCAGGCGGAGAGACGCTCGATTCCGCGCTGGTGCTATGCTTCCGCGGACCGGCGACCGCGACGGGCGAGGATCTGGTCGAGCTGCATTGCCATGGCGGGCGTGCCGTCGTCGCGGCGGTGGAAGCGGCGCTGGCGACGCATCCTGGCGTTCGACGCGCGGAGCCGGGCGAGTTCACCCGCCGTGCGCTGACCCATGGCCGGATCGATCTGGCCGAGGCGGAAGGGCTGGCCGATCTACTCGAAGCGCAGACCGAGCGACAGCGGCGCGCGGCGATCGGCGCGGTCGAGGGGCGGGTCAGTCAGGCGTTACGCGGCTGGATGGATCGCACCGCCACGCTATCCGCCGCGATCGAGGCGATGCTCGATTTCGCGGAAGAGGATGACGTTCCGCTCGATGCGGCGGCGCTGGCGCGTATCCGCCACGAGATGGATGCGCTGGCGCGTCAGATGCTGGATGCCGTCGATCGGCCGCCGGTCGACCGGTTGCATGACGGCATTCGCGTCGTGCTGGCGGGGCCGCCCAATAGCGGCAAGTCGACATTGCTCAACCTGCTGACCGAGCGTGACGCGGCCATCGTCTCGCCGATCGCGGGGACCACGCGCGACCGGATCGAGGCCACCGTGCTGCGCGGTGGTATCGCCTATGTCCTGACCGACACGGCCGGGCTGGCAGAAGACACCGATGACGTGATCGAGGCGATCGGCGTCACCCGTGCGCAGGAGGCGATGGCGCAGGCGGACATCCTGCTCTGGTTGGCCGATACGCCGCCCCCGCGTGAGGATGCGCTATGGCTCCATTCGCGTGCCGATCTGCCGGGGCGGGGGGCCTTGCCCGATGGTCGCGCGCTGGCAGTGCGTCGCGACGATGGCGGGTCGATCGCTGCACTATGGGATGCGTTGGCGGCCCGGGCAGTGGCTTTGCTGCCGCGCGAGGATGCCTTGAGCTTCAAGCGGCATCAGCAGGATCAGTGCCGAAAGGCCGCCTTGGCATTGCTGAGTGCGCCGCGATCCGATGCGTTGTTGATGGCGGAGGAGCTTCGTCTGGCGCGTCAGGTGCTGGCCGCGTTGCTTGGTGTGAGTGCGACCGAGACGATGCTTGATGCGCTGTTTGGACGCTTCTGCCTCGGCAAATGATTGTTCCACGTGGAACGTTGACTAAGGAATGTCGGTGGGGATCGCTTTGACGCTGACCCGTCCTTCCGGTAGGGCGGGGGCATGTTTGATGTCGTAGTGATCGGTGGTGGTCACGCGGGAACCGAAGCCGCCGCAGCGGCTGCGCGCCGGGGTGCGCATACGGCCCTTTTGTCCTTCGATCGTCATGGCCTGGGCGCCATGTCCTGCAATCCGGCGATCGGCGGATTGGGGAAGGGTCATATCGTGCGCGAGGTCGACGCCTTTGACGGGCTGATTGGTCGTGCGGCGGATCAGGGTGCGATCCATTACCGCATGCTCAATCGCAGCAAGGGCACGGCTGTTCAGGGTCCGCGCGTCCAGGCGGACCGGCGGCGCTATGCCGGGGCGATCCAGGCGATGCTGGGCGCGCAAGCGAACCTGACCATTATCGAGGGTGAGGCGGAAGCGCTGGTGCTCGAAGGGGACCGGGTTGCCGGCGTGCAGCTTGCCGATGGTTCGGTCCTGGCATGCCGCGCGGTGGTGCTGGCGACCGGCACCTTCCTCGGCGGGCGGCTGTTCCGGGGGGAGGAGCGGCATCTCGGCGGCCGCATCAACGAGCGCGCGGCGACCCGGATGGCGGAGCAGCTGCGCGCGCTGGGGCTGCCCATGGCGCGGATGAAGACCGGAACGCCACCGCGTCTCGACGGGCGGACGATCGACTGGGCCAGACTGGACGAGCAGCCCTCCGACAGCGATCCTTGGACCATGTCGCCGATGACGACGAGCCGACCGCTGCCACAGATCGCCTGCGCGATCACCCGGACTACGCAAGAAACGCATGCGATCATCGCAGCGGCCTTCCACCGTTCGCCGCTGTTCACCGGCGCGATCGAGGCCAATGGCCCGCGCTATTGCCCGTCGATCGAGGACAAGATCAAGCGCTTCGCCGACCGCGACAGCCATCAGATTTTCCTCGAGCCGGAGGGGCTGGACGATCCTTTGGTCTATCCCAACGGCCTGTCGACCTCGCTGCCGACCGATGTTCAGGAAGCGATGATCGCTTCCATGCCGGGGCTGGAGCGGGCGGTGATCACGCTGCCCGGCTATGCGGTCGAATATGATCATATCGATCCGCGTGCGCTCGATGCCCGACTGGCGCTGGGCGCGCTGCCGGGGGTGTTTTGTGCCGGCCAGATCAACGGCACGACCGGCTATGAGGAAGCGGCGGGGCAGGGGCTGATCGCCGGGTTGAACGCTGCCGCGCTGGCCTGCGATCTGGCGCCGGTGATCCTCGACCGCGCGTCGAGCTATCTCGGCGTGATGATCGACGATCTCGTGCTGCAGGGCGTGACCGAACCCTATCGCATGCTGACCGCGCGCGCCGAGTATCGCCTGTCGCTGCGCGCCGACAATGCCGAGAGCCGGCTGGGCGGCATCGCCCAAGCGGCAGGATGTCTGTCGCCCGAGCGGCTGGCGCATCGTGCCCGGCGGCTGGAGCAACGCGCGACCCTGCGCGATCGCCTCGCCACGGTGCGGACCGCGTCCGATCTCGCGCGCAGCGGGGCGGCGATCGCCCAGGATGGCGCGCGCCGGACCGCCTATGAGTGGCTGCGCTTCGATGGCGTCACGCTGGCGCATGTTGCGCCCGCAGCGGCAGAGGGGCTGGACCCTGCCGTCGTCGCCGAGACATTGGAGGATGCGCGCTATGCCCCCTATGTCGAGCGACAGGCGGAAGAGGTTGCACGGCTCCACGCCGATGAGCAGATCCTGTTGCCCGCCTCGCTCGATTATGCCGCGATCCCCGGACTGTCGCAGGAAATGATCGACCGGCTGAGCCTGGCGCGGCCGGCGACGCTGGCGGCGGCATCGCGCATCCGAGGTATCACTCCCGCCGCCCTGTCGGCGGTTCTCCTTCACGCACGAAAGATGGCGGCATGACCGAAGAACAGGCGCGCGACTGGGCGGTCCAGCGCTTTGGCGAGGACGCTGCGAGCAAGATCGACTGGTTCCTCAACTTGGTCGTGGTCGAGAATGACCAGCAGAATTTGATCGCGCCGTCGACCATTGCCAATATCTGGGCCCGGCATGCGCTCGACTCGTTGCAGCTGATCCCGCTCGCCGATCGGGCGGATGGTCAGTGGATCGATATCGGCACTGGCGGTGGCTTTCCCGGCATGGTCGTCGCGCTCGCCTGGCCCGGCCGGGTCGCGCTGGTCGAGCCGCGCAAGCGTCGTGCCGAGTTTCTCCAACACTGTGCCGAGACATTGGGGATCGCCGACCGGGTCAGCGTCCATGCCTCCAAGATCGAGGCGGTCCAGTTGAAGGCCGACATTATTTCTGCGCGTGCCGTGGCGACAGTCGAAAATCTTTTGCGCGCGGCGGCGCATTGCGGCAAACAGAACACGCGGTGGCTGCTGCCGCGCGGCCGCCTCGACGAGCGCGAGATCAAGACCCTAAGCCGGCAATGGCGCTTCGTGTTTCACGTGGAACATAGCATCACATCGACCGAGTCGTCGATCGTGATCCTCGACCGAGTAGGGGCCCGATGATCTGCGTTGCGATCGCGAACCAGAAGGGCGGGGTGGGCAAGACCACCAGCGCCATCAACCTTGCCACCGCCCTGGCGGCAACCGGGCTTCAGGTTCTGTTGATCGACCTCGATCCGCAGGGCAATGCTTCGACGGGCCTCGGTATTCCCAACAGCCAGCGGGTCTTCTCCAGCTATCATGTCCTGCTTGGCGAAGCGCGGATCGACGATGCGGTCGTCCATACCCAAGTGCCGCGTCTCGATATCGTGCCGGCCACGGTCGATCTGTCGGGGGCCGAGTTGGAGCTGGTCGATTTCGAGGATCGCACCCATCGGCTGGATCATGCGATGCGGCGGTCGCAGGGGCGGTGGGACATCGTCCTGATCGACTGCCCGCCGTCGCTTGGGCTGTTGACGATCAATGCGATGGTGGCGTCCGACTCGCTGTTCGTACCGCTGCAATGCGAATTCTTCGCGCTGGAGGGGCTGTCGCAGCTGCTGACCACGGTCGAGCGGATTCGCGCGCGCTTCAATCCGGGCCTCGCGATCCTGGGCGTGGCTTTGACGATGTATGACCGGCGCAACCGGCTGACCGATCAGGTCTCTGCCGATGTGCGCGCCGTTTTGGGAGGTGTGGTGTTCGATACGGTGATTCCGCGCAACGTCCGGCTGTCGGAGGCGCCCAGCCACGGCCTGCCGGCGCTGATCTATGACCATCGTTGCGTCGGCAGCCAGGCCTATATCGCGCTGGCCCGTGAACTGATCGCGCGTCTGCCGCTGACCACCCAGCCGGGCGCGGCGGCGGCATGAGCGCGGAGACGACCGCGAAGCGTCCGCGCCCCGGCCTGGGACGCGGGCTGGGTGCGCTGCTGGGCGACATGGCGCGCGAGGCGCCGATCCGGCCGGGCGATCAACCCGCGATCGGGGGCGTACGCATGCTCCCCGTCGGCGCCCTGTCGCCGCATCCCGATCAGCCGCGTCGCCATTTCGAGGAAGCCGCGCTCGACGAACTTGCCGCTTCGATCGCGGCGCGCGGGCTGATCCAGCCGATCGTCGTGCGTCCGCATGGCAAGGATTATCAGATCGTCGCCGGCGAACGCCGCTGGCGCGCGGCGCAGCGCGCGCGACTGCACGAGGTGCCGGTCGTCGTCCGCGACTTTGACGATGCGCAGACGCTCGAAGTCGCGCTGATCGAGAATATCCAGCGTCAGGACCTGAACGCGATCGAAGAGGCGCAGGCCTATCAGCGGTTGGCGGGCGAGTTCGGCCATACCCAGGAGGCGCTGGCCAAGATCGTCCATAAGTCGCGCAGCCATGTCGCCAATCTGCTGCGCCTGCTCGAACTGCCCGACACGGTGCAGGCGCAGGTGGTCAACGGTGCGCTGTCGATGGGCCATGCCCGCGCGCTGCTGGGCGCCGACGAGGTCGAGGCGCTCGCGGATCAGGTGATCGCGCGGGGCCTCAGCGTTCGTGAAACCGAAAAGCTGACTCGTGAGGCGAAGGGCGGCGGGCGCAATGCGACCGAGTCGTCGGACAAGAGCGGGGCGCCCAAGGGGCAGGGTCAGGATGTACCCGATGCCGACATCGCCGCGCTGGAGAATCAGCTCGCCGATCTGCTCGGCCTGTCGGTGCGGATCGTCCATGGCGAAAAGGGCGGCACACTAACGCTCAACTATTCGACGCTCGATCAGCTCGACATGGTCTGCCAGCGACTGACCGGCGAGGGCATTTGAAGGGGACACGATTTCCCCAACGATAGGGGCTATCGGCGTCTTCGCCGGGACATCCGGCAATTTGCCTTCACATTTTAACGAGTTGGGGGAGGGGGCAACCTCTCCCCGCCCTTACGGGGTCGATTGCAGCCGATCGATCCAGTCCGTCACGGCGCTGCGAAGCGTCTCGCGGGTCTTTCCAGAAGCGAGCAGCAGGGGCAGGCCCAGCAAGGCGGGCACGAAGCTCGCGAGGATCAGCCAGCCGATGAAGGCAGCGATCAGGATACCGGCCGCCATGCGCAGCTGCCCGACCGTGCCGGCGTTCAATGTCAGGGTGCGGGGACCTTTGGCGTCGTAAAATCGCCGGGTCGTCCAGACCAACCCGCCGTCAAAGCGGATTTTGGTCGGCAGCCAAGTCCGGTCACCGGCTTTGGCACGGTCGACAGCCCCGGTCGGCAGGCTGGCGAGATCGAGGGGCTTTTGAGGAGTCGGGGCGGAAGGCCTTTTTGCCTGTGTATCGATCACCTCCAGCCGCCGGCCGCGCTCGACGACGCGAAAGCGGGTGGGGGGCATATCTGTCACGCGCACTGTCCTTGCCGGTGGGCACGCCATTGGTCGGCGCTTTGCCCCTAGGCATCGACCCGAAAATTCTCCAACGGGGCGGGGAGACTGACCGGCCCCTGATTCACCGCACCCAAACGCTGCGCGAGGCGAATCGAGCCGACATTGTCGGGATCAATGGTGTGGATCACATGATCCCAGCCCAGCACATCGACGGCATAGTCCATTGCCGCGACCGCCGCCTCATGCGCATAGCCGCGCCCGGCGAATTCGCGGGCCACGCCCCAGCCGACCTCGCGCCCCGGCCAGCCCTCAGGCTGCCATGGGCCGATCCGTCCGACCCAGCGGCCGGTGTCGCGCTCGATCACCGAGAACATGGCGAAGCCGCGCACGCTCCACGCGCCGACCATGGTGCAGAGCGATCGCCACGCCGCCCCGCGCGCCTGGACGCCGCCGAGGAAGCGCATCGTGTCCGCCTCGGCATGGAAGGCCGCCCAGGCCTCGAAATCCTCCGCCGAGGGAAGCCGCAAGGTCAACCGCTCGGTCTGGAGGACGGGGGATGTCACCCGAACCGGCCCTTCAGCGCCAGCATGGCGAGTGCCGCCTTGGCCGCCTCGCCACCCTTGTTCTTTTCGTCGGGCTTGGCGCGGGTCAGCGCCTGCGCCTCATTCTCGGTGGTGATGATGCCGTTGCCTAGGGCCAAGCCGTCCAAGGTCAGCGCCATCAGGCCGCGCGCGCTTTCGTTCGAGACGATCTCGAAATGATAGGTCTCGCCGCGGATCACCACGCCGATCGCGACGAACGCGTCGTAGCGGCCCGAGTCCGCCGCCATCGCGACCGCGCCGGGAATCTCCAGCGCGCCGGGGACGGTGATCGTCTCATGGCTGTGGCCCGCCTCTTCGATCGCGGCGCGTGCGCCGGCCAGCAGCAGGTCGTTCAGATGCTCGTAGAAGCGCGCCTCGACGATCAACACATGCGCCATCAGGCGTCTCCCTCAGCATTTTCGATCCGACGTTCGCCGACGATCGACAGGCCATAGCCGTCGAGCCCGATCAGCGTGTGATGGGTGTTGGTCAGCAGCACCATGTCCTGCACGCCCAGCTCGGCCAGGATCATCGCGCCGACGCCATAGTCGCGCAGTTCCTCCATATCGATCTGCACTTCCTCGCCGGCCTTCAGGCGGACGGCGGTGGTGAAGGCGTCGGTACGCGGGCGGTTGATGACGACGATCACGCCCGAGCCCTCCTCGGCGATCATCCGCATCGACTTGGCGAGCAGCGCCCCGCGCGACCCCGCCTCGCCGAAGACATCGGCGAAGGGCGACAGCGCGTGCATCCGCACCAGCACCGGCTGGTCGGTGTCGAGCTTGCCCTTGACCAGCGCCACCTGCTCGGTGCCCGTCGCCTTGTTGCGATAGGCGCGCGCAGTCCAGGTGCCGCCCCACTCGCTCTCGAACGTGGCTTCGGACTGCAATTCGACCAGATGGTCATAGCGGCGGCGATAGGCGATCAGGTCGCGGATCGTGCCGATCTTCAAATTGTGGAGCTGTGCGAAGGAGACGAGATCGTCCATCCGCGCCATCGTCCCGTCCTCGTTCATGATCTCGCAGATCACGCCCGAGGGGTTCAGGCCCGCCAGCCGCGCGACATCGACCGCCGCCTCGGTGTGCCCCGCGCGTACCAGCACGCCGCCGTCGCGCGCGACCAGCGGGAAGACATGGCCCGGCGTCACCAGCGCATCCGCGCCGTGGCTGGCATCGATCGCCACCGCGATCGTCCGCGCGCGGTCGGCGGCGGAAATGCCGGTGGTCACGCCTTCGCGCGCCTCGATCGAAATGGTGAAGGCGGTTTCGTGCCGCGTCCCGTTCTTCGGGCTCATCAACGGCAGGCCGAGCGTGTCGACCCGCTCGCGCGTCATGGCGAGGCAAATGAGCCCGCGCCCGTGCCGCGCCATGAAGTTGACCTTCTCCGGCGTCGCCATCTGGGCGGGGATGACCAGATCGCCCTCATTCTCGCGATCCTCGTCATCGACCAGGATGAACATGCGACCGTTGCGCGCCTCGTCGATAATCTCTTCGGGGCTGGACAGGAAACCGCGCCGCAGACCGGCCAAAGCGTCGGGATTAGCGGCCACGATAATGCTCCATGCGCTGCAGGTACCGGGCGAGCACGTCGATCTCGATATTGACGCGCTGACCCTCCGTGATGCCGCCCAGCGTGGTGACGGCGGCGGTGTGCGGAATGATGTTCAGGCCGAAAACGGTGCCATCCGGGCCATCCTCGACGCTGTTGACGGTCAGCGAGACGCCGTCGACCGTCACCGAACCCTTGGTCGCCATGAAGGGGGCGAGGTCGGCGGGTACGCGCACGAATACGCGGTGCGATCCGCCTTCTTCCGTCACCGACACGACCTGGCCGACGCCATCGACATGGCCGGTGACGATATGCCCGCCCAGCTCGTCGCCCAGTTTCATCGCGCGTTCGAGGTTCAGCCGCCGGCCGGTCGTCCACTGGTCGGCGGTGCGGCTGATCGTCTCGGCCGAGACGTCGACCGCGAACCAGTCGGGGCCTTTCTCGACGACGGTCAGGCAGACGCCCGAACAGGCGATCGATGCGCCCAGGTCGATGCTGGCCGTATCATAGGCGGTGGCGATGACGACCCGCGTGTCGCCGCGTGTTTCCACGGCGGTGACGGAGCCGATGTCGGTGACGATCCCGGTAAACATATCAGGCGCGTTCGTAGACCTCCAACCGGTCGCTGCCAAGCATCCGCGAATCGGATAGCCGCCATCGCCCATGCGCCTCGGCCAAGGAGGCCAGCCCTATATCGCCCAGCGCCGCGCGACCCTCACCGATCAGGATGGGCGCGCGGTAGAGGAGCAGCCGGTCGACCAGATCGCCGGCGAGGAAGGCGGAGGCGGTCTGCGCGCCGCCCTCGACCATCAACCGGTCGACGCCTGCCAGATCGGCGATGGCGGCGGGGGAGGGGATCGTCTCCCAATCCTTCTCCGGCGTGCGGGAGAGCAGAATACGGCGCGGGCTATGCCCTTCCAGTCCCGGCAGGCGGACATCGAGCCGGGGCGCATCGGCCAGCAAAGTGCCGCGCCCGACCAGGATCGCCTCATGCCGGCTGCGCTCGAGATGGGTATGCGCGCGCGCCTGGGGGCCGGTGATCCAGCGGCTCGTCCCATCGGGCCGCGCGATCCGGCCGTCGAGCGAGGTGGCGAGCTTGAGCGTAACGAAGGGGCGCCCTTTCGCACGGCGGGTGAGGAAGCCCGCGATCATCGAACGCGCTTCGGCCTCGCACACGCCGACCGTCACGGCGATCCCGGCGGCTCTGGCACGGTCGAAGCCCTGGCCATTGGTACGCGGATCGGGGTCGCCCATCGCCGCGACGATCCGCGCCACTCCGGCGTCGATCAGCAAATCGGTACAGGCGGGGCCGCGCGTCGAGACATGCGCGCACGGCTCCAGCGTGACATAGGCGGTGGCACCGCGTGCGCGATCGCCCGCCTCGGTCAGCGCCATCGCTTCGGCATGCGGGCGTCCGCCTGGCTGCGTCCAACCGCGACCGACCACGCGGCCGTCGCGGACGAGTACGCAACCGACATTGGGGTTGGGGGCGGTCCGGCCGACGCCGCGACTCGCCAGCGTCAATGCCGCGCCCATCCAGCGCCGGTCGATCAGATGCCCCACTTGGTCAGCGCATCGTCGACCTTCTTGAATTCGGCCTGGCGTTGCTCCTTGGCGGCCTTCTCCTCCGCCAGTCGTTCCTTTTTCTTCACATAATCGATCTTCTGCTGCGCCAGGATTTCCGCCTCGCTGCGGTCGGCGCGCCATTGTTCGACATAGATGATGTCGGGCTTGTACGGCACCGGCACATAATCGTCGCGTGCGAAGGCATAGATGAAGAAGCCGGTGATGCCGACCGCGACCATCAGGAAGACCAGTTCGACAGGGTGACGCTGCGACAGGAAGACACGCAGGTCGCGAATGGCGCGAACGGGGGAGAAGCGGCCGAAGAACGACATAGGGACAATGTAGGCGTTGGCGGCGGTTGGCGCCAGTGGGGTCAGGGTGGTCTTGGGGTCGGTCTCGGTGAGACTCCTTTTCCCTCCCCCATCCCCTCCCGCCTGCGGGAGGGGCGTGCCAAGGGTCACCAATGGCTGCCTCAGCAAGTAATGATCTTTTTGCTTATGCTGAACGCTTGCCAGGCAGCGCACCCCTCCCGCAGGCGGGAGGGGATGGGGGAGGGCATAGCTCTAGGCAATACGTTTCCGAAGAATGCCCCCAGCACGAAAAAGGGCGGCCGCATCGCGACCGCCCCTTCCTGTTCCGGTGACGGAAACCTTCGCGAATTACGCGACGGTCTTCATCTTCTCGGCGGCGACCGCGAAGCGGTTGCTCAGCGGCTGGGCGATCTCGCCGGCCAGCTTCATCATCGTTTCAGTCGAGCGCGAGGTTTCGGCGACCATCGAGTCGAAGGCCGAGCGGGCGAAGTCCGACTGGAGCTTCATGAACTCGGTCGGCGACTTGACCGACGACAGCGTCTGCATCGTCTGGGTCGCGGTCTCGAACGAGCGCTTGGCATAGTCCGCCGCGTCCTGGCCCAGCGTCTGCGCGCCCTTGGCGGCGATCTTCGACGATTCGACCATCGCCTCGACATTGTCCTTGTTGAAGGCGATCATGTCTTCGAACAGCTTGGCGCTCTTGTTCATCGCGTCCTGGGTGCGGGCCTGCGCCTCACCGAACATCGCCTGGGTCTTGGCGGCGGTGTCCTGGGCGGCGTTCTCGACGGTGCTCGTGGCGTCCATGATGATGTCCTTGGTGCTGGATTCCGCCGGAACCGCGGCGGTCGGGGAAGAAATTTGCGGCGTCGCCTCAGGCTCGGGGGCGGCCGGCGCGGGTGCCGCCTTGACCTCGGGCGCGATCGGGGCGGGCGTCGCCTCGACCATGTCGGGTTCGGGCACCACCGCCAGCGGGATCACGCTCGCGGGTTCCACGGCCGGCTGGCTCGGCGCAGCCATGGGGTCGGGCGCGGGCGTCTTGGCGACGGCCGGCGTCGCGACGGGCGCAGCGATCGCAGGCGTGGGATCGGAGGGAAGGCCGGGGAGCGTCTTGGCGGCGGCGGGCTTGGCGACGCGACGCGTCCTAGCCGCCGGCTTCGCGGCGAGGGTGCCCTGCTTGTTCTTGTCCACCAGCTCTCTCCCGATTTGCTGCGCTGCACAATAATGATTCGGACGCAAGTTATCAACAGCTTTGTGCAGCGCAGCAATCGTTTTTATCGCTGCCGGACGTAGCGTCCCGGCGCGTCTTCGAGTGCGGGCAGGGCACCCTCGCCGGGGATACGCGCACCGGTCGCCGCGACCTGATTCGAATCGCGCGCGCGCAGCCAGTCGGCCCAATCCGGCCACCAGCTGCCCTTGGTTTCGCTGGCGCCCGCCATGAACTCGGCGAGCGTCTCGACGGGCCGATCGTTGGTCCAATATTGATATTTGCCGGCCGCCGGCGGGTTCACGACACCCGCGATATGCCCCGACCCCGCCAGGACGAAACGCAACGGGCCGGCAAAGGCATGGGTGATCTTCCACACGCTTTCGGCGGGGGCGATGTGATCCTCGCGCCCCGCCTGGACATAGGCGGGGGTAGTGACCTTGGTCAGGTCGAGCGGCACGCCCGCCACCGCCATCGCACCGGGGGTCATCAACCGATTGTCGCGGTACAGATCGGTCAGATAGCTGAGATGCCATTTGGCGGGCAGGTTGGTGACGTCGCCATTCCAGTGGAGCAGGTCGAACGGCACATAATCGCGCCCCAGCAGATAGTTGTTGGTGACGTAGTTCCAGATCAGGTCGCGCCCGCGCAGCAGGTTGAACGTCACCGCCAGATAGCGCCCGTCGAGGAACCCGTCGGGGGACAACGTGCCGATCAGCTTCAGCTGTTCGTCATCGACGAAGTGAAGCAGTTCGCCCGCCTTGGAGAAATCGACCTGCGCGGTGAAGAAGGTGGCGCTGGCGACCTTGGCCGCCTCACCCTTGGCCGTCAGATAGGCCAGCGTCGCGGCCAGCGTCGTACCCGCCACGCAATAGCCGACGCTATGCACCGACTCGACGTCGAGCAGGTCGCGCACCGTGTCGATCGCATCGACCTGCGCGGCGACATAATCGTCCCAGATCACGTCCTTCATCGTCGCGTCGGCGGATTTCCACGACACCATGAAGACGCTGAACCCCTGATCGACCAGCCATTTGATCAGGCTTTTCTCGGGCGCGAGGTCGAGGATGTAGAAACGGTTGATCCAGGGCGGGAAGATCACGATCGGCACCGCCGCCACCTGTTCGGTGGTGGGCGTGTACTGAATCAGTTCGTAAAGGGGGGTGCGCTTGACGACCTTGCCCGGCGTCGCGGCCAGATTGCGGCCCACCTCGAACGCGCGCGAATCGCTGTGCGTCAGCTGCCCGCGCCCCAGGTCGGCGAGCATGTTCTGGAGACCTTTAAGCAGATTCTCGCCGCGCGTCTCGACGATCTTGTCCAGCACCTCCGGGTTGGTCGCGGGAAAGTTCGTCGGGCTCATCGCATCGATAAAGCCTTGCGCGGCGAAGCGGATCTGCTCCTTCTGCTTCGGCTCCACCCCTTCCAGCGCGTCGACGCCGCGCAGCATATGGTCCGAGATCATCTGGTAGCTTTGCCGAATCCAATCGAACAGCGGCGACTGCCATTGTTCGGCCTTGAACCGGCGATCGGGCTTGGGAGCCTCGCTGGGTTCGGCTGCGGGATCGACGAAACGCTGCCACAGCTTCATCGAATCGGACCAGAAGTCGCGCACCCGCCCCAGCGTCGCGGGATCGTTGAAGCCCGGCACCACCGGCATCCCCTCGGGCGGGGGCGAGAGGGCGGCCTCCATCATCATCTGCTGCGCCCGGCCCATCACCCAGGTCCAGTGCTGCAACTCTTCCAGCGTCGGAAGGGTGGGGGCGGTGGTCTGGCCGGCGGTCATCGCATCCTCTCGTTCGTGTAACGCCGTCCTAGCGTCATGATATTGCGCCGTCATGTCGGGTCGCGTTGTTCAACGAAAGACGCTAAGCATCGGGTCCCAAATCGTTACATAGAGGGACCCATGTCCGAAGAGTTCTACCGCATCAAGCGCCTGCCGCCCTATGTCATCGCCGAAGTGAACGCGATGCGGGCCGCCGCGCGCGCGGGCGGCGAGGACATCATCGATCTGGGCATGGGCAACCCCGACCTGCCGCCGCCGCCGCACGTCCTGGAAAAGCTGATGGAGGTGATCCAGAAGCCCGACGCGCACGGCTATTCCCAGTCGAAGGGCATTCCCGGCCTGCGCCGCGCCCAGGCCAATTATTATGGCCGCCGCTTCGGTGTCGATCTCGATCCCGAGACGGAAGTCGTCGTAACCATGGGATCGAAAGAAGGTCTGGCCAGCCTCGCGACCGCGATCACCGCGCCCGGCGACGTGATCCTGGCGCCGAACCCGTCCTATCCGATCCACACTTTCGGTTTCATCATCGCGGGCGCGACCATCCGCGCGGTGCCGACCACCCCCGACGAAGCCTATTTCGAAAGCCTCGAGCGGGCGATGCACTTCACCGTGCCGCGCCCCTCGGTGTTGGTCGTGAACTATCCGTCCAACCCGACCGCCGAGACGGTGGACCTGGCATTCTACGAGCGGCTGGTCGCCTTCGCAAAGAAGCATGAGCTGTGGGTGTTGAGCGACCTCGCTTATTCCGAGCTTTATTATGACGGTAACCCGACGCCCTCGATCCTGCAGGTCAAGGGCGGCAAGGACGTCGCGGTCGAGTTCACCTCGCTGTCCAAGACCTATTCGATGGCGGGCTGGCGCATCGGTTTCGCG
>NZ_JBNNOB010000075.1:0-17502 GCF_050274375.1 Sphingomonas sp. NPDC019816 | reverse complement strand
GGCCGACCACGCCCTTGGCGCGCAGCATCTGGGTGATGGTCAGCACCAGATCGGTGGCGGTGATGCCTTCCTGGAGCTTGCCGGTCAGCTTGAAGCCGACGACTTCCGGAATCAGCATCGACACGGGCTGGCCCAGCATCGCGGCTTCCGCCTCGATCCCGCCGACGCCCCAGCCGAGCACGCCCAGGCCGTTGATCATCGTGGTATGGCTGTCGGTGCCGACCAGCGTGTCCGGATAGGCGATGGTCGCGCCGCCCTTGGCGTGCTCGCCGCTCTCGGTCGAGGACCAGATGGCCTGACCGATATATTCCAGATTGACCTGGTGGCAGATGCCGGTGCCCGGCGGAACGACCGAGAAATTGTCGAGCGCCTTGGAGCCCCACTTCAGGAACTCATAGCGTTCCATGTTGCGCTGATATTCGAGGTCGACGTTATCCTCGAACGCCTGCGGCGTGCCGAACTCGTCGACCATGACCGAGTGGTCGATGACGAGGTGGACGGGGACCTGCGGATTGATCTTGGCCGCATCGCCGCCCAGCTTGGTGATCGCGTCGCGCATCGCGGCCAGGTCGACCACGCAAGGAACGCCGGTGAAGTCCTGCATCAGCACGCGGGCCGGGCGATACTGGATCTCGCGGTCCGAACGCTGGGTCTTCTGCCAGTCGACGATCGCCTGGATATCCTCGCGCGTGACGGTCTTGCCGTCCTCGAAGCGCAGCAGATTCTCCAGCAGCACCTTCATCGAGAAGGGCAGGCGGCTGATGTCGCCGAGCTGCTCGGAAGCCTTGGCGAGGCTGTAATAGTCATAGGTCTTGCCGTCGACGTCGAGCGTCGAGCGGGTGTTCAGGCTGTCCTGGCCTATCGCAGTCATGGGCGTCCCTTCTTGGTCGAGCCGGGCACGCCCAGTGGGACACGGCAGCATGCAGCCGCGAGCAGGCGCGCCGGAGTCTAGATCCGGTTGACCGCGCGGCCTTAGCAACGGGGAAGCTCAGTGGAAAGGGTGTCGAGCCCCGAAAGACGGGCCTTGGCCGCCCTCCATGCCGCGCGCTTACCGGCGACATTGAAAATGGTGGGAACAGCGAGGCCGAATGGCAGGTTTAACCCCCGTGAACGGAGACAGGACGATGCGTGGTGCGGTGGTTTCACATTCTCTCATGCCCAACGGCGAGCGCGCCCGTACGGGGGTGAGGTGTGTGTCACGTCGCGTCGCCCGTCTGACGCGCAAGGTCCGGTGGCGGTGATGGCGAACGATCGGCCAGCGCGCGGTGATCGCGTCGATCCCATCGTCGCCGTCGGCTTGCTGACGCAGCGCGATCTCGACGTGCTCGGCGTCGGCTTTCGACGCTCCTTTCCCGTTCACCGGGACACGGAATTCGACGATCTGCTGCGGGCGCTCGATTCGATTGAGGCGATCGACGGACCCAGCAAGCCCGATTGAGCCGGCCGACCCGTTAACTATCTTGGATAAAATGACTTGGTGCCGCCGGTTCGGACGTTGAACGGCTTGGCGGCACGCCATTGTCCCGGCTAGGGCGCGTTATGCGGCCGGGCTCTCCTTCCGGTCTGGTCGGAAAGAGAGATGACTCCCGAACGCTTTGGCCTGCTCACCCGCCGACATCGCGAATGCCTGCGTGGCGTGAAAGCGTTGAAGGGGTCGAAGGAAATCGCCGCCGACCTGGGGCTGGGGAAATCCACGGTCGACAGCTATCTGACCGAGGCGGTCCGCCTGCTCGGGGCCCGCAACCGGCGGGATGCGGCGCTGGCGCTGGCCGATTTCGAGGCGCAGGAAAATGACCAAGTCCCTGAAATAGAAGAAGAACCGATCCCCCGTAAAATCATACCCGACTCTGCGGGGCTGGTTTCGAAGGCGCCGGCCATGGCACCTCCATCGGCACCGGATGGGAGTACGGTCGGTGGGGCGGTGCAGGACGGCCATGTCCACGCATCGCCCCGCTTGTCGCTTCCCTTCCGGCGGCAAGGTCAGACTCGCAACGACATGAACATCGCCGAAAGGCTGTTCTGGGTCCCCACGATCGCGGTCGCGCTCGCTATCGGCTTCGGCATGCTGGCCACGGGGCTCGACGTGATGACCCGGGTGATCGGACGACTGACGCATATTGCCGGATGAGACCAATACATGCCGCGTCGACGGCGCGGGGGCCCGTTACGGGCTCGGGTAAGGGGAACAGGCGATGATGACGGAACAGGACGCGGCGCTGCAGGTGACCCGGCTGCTGTGGAAGCTCGAAAACGAACTCGATGCCGCCTTCTCCACGGTCGGCGAACTGGCCATGGCGCTGCCGCGCGCGCGCACCGAGGCCAAGCTGTCGGCGGTGGTCGGACAGCATGCCTTCGAACAGATCGGCCAGGCTATGCTCGCCATCGGCAATGCTCGTGGTCATACCGTGCAAAGCCACCGCATCCTCGAAAAGGTCGGCCACATGATCGGCTTCGACGCCGACGAATATGGCGACAACCGCCCCAAGCCCCCCGAAGTCGCGACCACGGTCACGGCGATGCCGCTGCGGACGGCGGCTTGAACCTCTGACACGGCGTGTCGATGGAGATCGCGATGCGACGAGGCACGCCATGACCCACATCTATGTCTTCAATCTGCTCCAGAGCCTGGTGTGTCTCTACGCCTTGGCCCTGGGCGGTTGGCCGGAGCGGTCGATCGCGATCATCCTGCTGGCCGCCTCGGTAGCGACCCTCCTGTTGCCGTTCGATCCCGCGACCAGCTTCCGTTCGGTCGAGAAGCTGGAGCTGATCATCGACCTGGGGTTGATGGGCGGGTTGATCGTGGTGGCGCTGCTGGCCAACCGGTTCTGGCCCTTATGGCTTGCGGCCCTTCACCTGCTGGCGATCGGTATCCACGGTGTGCGCGGGTTCGATACCGCGATGGTGCCGTGGATGTATGCGGCGGCCGGCGGCAAGCTGGCCTATCCGATGATCGGCCTGCTCGCCGCCGGCGTGCTGCGACATCGGATG
Source organism: Sphingomonas sp. NPDC019816 (assembly GCF_050274375.1). Classification (NCBI taxonomy): domain Bacteria; kingdom Pseudomonadati; phylum Pseudomonadota; class Alphaproteobacteria; order Sphingomonadales; family Sphingomonadaceae; genus Sphingomonas; species Sphingomonas sp. NPDC019816. Next base: position 14,514 of record NZ_JBNNOB010000075.1, on the reverse strand, counting down.
CGGGTGGCGCGATACGGTCGGGACCCCGACTGGACCCTGCCATGGCGGGCGTGCGATGACGCCTGAGCTCCGCATGCTCGACTGGCCGATCGAGGACCGCGCCAGCCTGACGCGCTTCGCCGAGGCGATGAGCGAGGTGAAGAGCCGCATCCAGGCGATTTCGGGCGAAGAAGGCGGCGTACCCGTGCCGCGCCTGCCGCGCGTGCCCACGGCACGGGAATGTGCGCGGGTCGTCCTGCGGCAGCGGTTGGAGCTGCGGCGGATGGTCGGGGATCATGCCGACATGCTGGGCGATCCCGCCTGGGAAATGCTGCTCGCGGTGTTTCAGGCGGAGGCGCCGATGCCGCAAGCCGCGTTGTTCGAGGCGATCGGCCTTTCGGGACAGGGCCGGGCCGGGCCCCGCTGGGTCGCGCTGCTGGTCGATCGCGGCTGGCTGGTCCCGGGTGATGCGGGTCTGGCGCTGGGGGCGGCGGGCCGGGCGTTGATGGAGCGCTACTTCGCCAGTTTTTGATCACGGGCTAGGTCCGGTGCAACTCCCGGCGCGGCCAAGGGTTCAATCCAGACACGTGAACGGGCGAGGAGACGGAGACGATGGCCGAGGACATGGGCAATGGCGGTGGCGCGGGCGCGATCGGTGGCGATATGGGCGCCTTTTCCGATCGCATGAAGGGCGCAGGCGAAGCGATGCAGGCGTCGGGCCAGAAGATGGCCGAAAGCGGCTCGGCGGTGACGCTCAAGATGCTCGAACAGGCCGAGACCAATACGCGTGAGGCCTTTTCGGCGATGCGCCAGGCAGCCTCGGCGCGCGACCTGTCCGACGTGATGCGCATCCAGACCGACTTCATCCGCGACCAGGGCAATCGTTCGATGTCGCAGGCGCGCGAGATCGGCGAGATGATCGTCCAGTTCGGCCGCGACGCGGTCGGCGCGGCGCGCGGCCAGAAGTAACGTGCTTCCCCGCCCGGCGCTTCGGCGATCGGGCGGGGCGCAGCCCTTACCGCGCGGGCGCGGTTCCCGCCGGAACGGGGCCGTTACCGGTCGTATAGAGCAGCGAGTCGCCGCCGAGCACACGGTACAGCGTCACGCGGTTGTTCGCCGAGACCAGCTGCGTCGCGATCAGCGTCCGCTGCGCCGAATAGAGCGACCGCTGTGCATCGAGCGTATTCAGGAACGGGGTGATTCCCCCGCGATAGCTGGCCTCGGTCAGGCGATAGGTGTCGGCGGCCGCCGTCAGGAAACGCCGATTGGCGCCCAGCTGATCCGCGATCGTGCCTTGACGTGCCAGCGCATCGGCGGTTTCCTGAAACGCGCTCTGGATCGCCTTCTCATAAGTGGCGAGCAGGGCGTCGCGTTGCGCCTCCGAATAGCGGACATTGGCGATTCCCGCGCCCGCCTGGAAGATCGGATAGCTGACCGAGGGGGCGACCGAGTAGTTGAAGCTGCCCCCCGAGAATAGCGACGACAGCGCGGTACTGGCGAAACCGGCCAGGCCGGTCAGCGAGATGCGCGGGAACAGTGCCGCGCGCGCCGCGCCGATCTGCGCATTGGCGGCGCGCAGCTCATATTCGGCCTGCACGACGTCGGGGCGACGCAGCAGGATGCCCGAATCCAGCCCGGCGGGCACGGTGGCGATGGTCGGGCTGGCCTCGTCGATCGACTTCGGGAGCAGCGTCGTGTCGATCGGTGCGCCGACCAGCAATTGCAGCGCGTTGACGTCCTGCGCGACCGCCGTCGTCTGCTGTGCCAGATCGGCCTCAGCGGTCGCCAGCACCTGTTCGGCCTGGCGCAGATCGGTGCGCGGCGAAATGCCGCCCTCCAGCCGGGCGCGGGTCAGGGCGACGCTGCGCTGCGCACTGGCGGCGGTATCGCGCGCGATGGCGAGCAGGCTCTGGTCCGCGCCATAGTTCAGCCAGGCCTCGGCGATGTCCCCGACCAGCGTCAGCCGCGTGGCGCGGGCCGCCGCCTCTGTCGCGAAATAGCGGTCCAGCGCCGCGCCGGTCAGCGAACGGATGCGGCCGAACAGATCGAGTTCGAAGGCGTTGACGCCCAGATTGACCGACCAGGCGCTGCCGCTGCCATTGGCGCCCGTGACGACGCCGGGCGCACCGCCGTTATCGATGCCACCATTACCGACACCGCCATTGCCGGCTCCGTTGTTTCCGGTGCCGCCCGTACCCGTGCCGATACCGGTCCCGCCGCCACCGATGGCGTTGGAGGCCGCGCCGCCCGATCCCCGGTCGGTATAGCTGTAACGGCCATTGGCGCTGACACTCGGCAACAGGCTGGCGCGCTGGATGCGATATTGCGCACGGGTCGCGGCGATGTTCGCGGCGGCCACGCGCAGGTCGCGGTTGTTGACCAGCGCCTGCTCGATCAACCGCTGCAACCGGGTGTCGCGGAAGATGTCGGTATAGCGCACGGTGGGCAGCGCCGCCTCCGACTGGCGCAGATACGCGTCGCCGACCGGCCAGGACGGCGGCACCGGCGTTGCGGGCCGCTCATATTTCGGTGCCATCGAACACGCCGACAGCGCGGTTGCGCCGAGCAGCAGCGCGGGGAGGGGGGACAGGATACGCATCAGGCCTTCTCCGCCTCGCTTTCGGGGGCGGGCTTGTGCCCGGCACCATGCTCGCTCATCGGACGCCCGCGCAGACGCGCCAGCCCGTTGCGCACCGAACGGCGCACCAGCACGAAGAACAGCGGGATGTAGAAGATCGCCAGGACCGTCGCGGTCAGCATCCCGCCGATCACGGCGGTACCGATTGCGATCCGGCTGTTCGCGCCCGCACCCGTCGAGATGGCGAGCGGCAACACGCCGAAGACGAACGCGAAGCTGGTCATCAGGATCGGGCGCAGGCGCAGCTTGGCCGCCTCCAGCACGGCGTCGATGATGCGTTTGCCCTCTCTTTCCGCCCGCTCGGCGAATTCGATCATCAGGATCGCGTTCTTGGCCGCCAACCCCATCGTCGTCAGCAGCCCGATCTGGAGATAGACGTCGTTGGTCAGCCCTCGCAGCGTCACGAAGGCGACCGCGCCGATCAGGCCAAGCGGAATGACCAACAGTACCGCGAACGGGATCGACCAGCTTTCATAAAGCGCCGCCAGACACAGGAAGACCACCAGGATCGACAGGCCATAGAGGATCGGCGCCTGACCGCCCGACAGCCGCTCCTGATAGGACAGGCCCGACCACGCGACCGACGTCCCGGGAATTTCGGCGGCAAGCTCCGACATACGCTGCATCGCATCGCCCGAACTATAGCCCGGCGCGGCCGAGCCCTGGAATTCGTACGACGGAATGCCGTTGAAGCGCGACAGGGTGGTCGGCGCGACGCCCCAGTTGATCGTCGAGAAGGACGAGAAGGGCGCCATCTGGCCGCTCGATCCCCGCACGAACCATTGCTTCAGATCCTCGGGCTCGGACCGATAGGGGGCATCGCCCTGCACGAAGACACGCTTCACGCGACCGCGATCGATGAAGTCGTTGACATATTGCCCGCCCCAGGCGGTCGACAGGGTCGAGTTCACCTGCTGCTGCGTCAGGCCCAGCGCCGCCAGCTTCTGCTGGTCCAGGTCGACACGCAGCGTGGCGATATCGGGCAGTTCGCTCAGGCGCACCGACGCCAGCTTCGGATCGGCATTGGCCTTGGCCAACAATTCGTCACGCACCGCCTCGAACTTCTCCAGCGGCATGCCTGAAATGTTCTGGAGCTGCATGGTGAAGCCGTCGGACTGGCCCAGACCACGCACCGCCGGCGGCACCAGCGCGAAGACCTGCGCGTCGCGAAGGCCCCGGAACGCGGCGGAGGCTCGCGCGGTGATGGCGTCGGCGCTGTTTTCCTTGCCCTTGCGATCCGCCCAGTCGACGAAATTGATGAAGCCCTGACCGGTATTCTGGCCGCTGGCGCCACCGCCGCCGCCGGCCACGGTGAACAGCACCTTGACGTTCTTGCCCTCATGCTGCGCGAAATACTGCTCGACCCGGCGCTGGACGTCCATGGTGCGGGCCTGCGTCGCCCCGGCGGGGAGGCGGAACTGGACGATGGCCGCACCCTGATCCTCGGTCGGCAGGAAGCCGGTGGGCAGGCGCAGGAACAGGATCGCCAGCAGCGCGACGACGCCGACATAGATCAGCAGGAACAACCATTTGCGATCGACCACGGTCCGCACGGCCGAGAGGTATTTCTCGATCGTCCGGTCGAAGCCGTGGTTGAAACCGTCCTTCGCGCGCTGAAGCCCGTGCGCCACGCGGGGGAATTTACGGTCGAGCCAGGCGCCTTGCTCGCCCTCCCTGGCCTTTTGCTTGAGCACGGTGGCGGTCAGCGCGGGCGACAGGATGATCGCGACGGCGGTGGACAGGATCATCGCCGCGATGAGGGTGATGGAGAACTGGCGATAGATGACGCCGGTCGAACCGCCGAAGAATGCCATGGGCAGGAAGACCGCCGACAGCACGATGGCGATCGCGATCAGCGCAACGGTGATCTCGTCCATCGACTCGATCGTCGCCTGGCGGGGGGTCATGTCGGGATTTTCTTCGAGCAGACGCTCGACATTCTCGACCACGACGATCGCGTCGTCGACCAGCAGGCCGATCGCCAGCACCAGCCCGAACAGCGTCAACGTGTTGATCGAGAAGCCCGCCAGATAGAAGACCGCGAAGGTACCGAGCAACGTCACCGGGACCGCGATCGTCGGGATCAGCGTCGCGCGCCAGCTTTGCAGGAAGACGAACATGACGATGACGACGAGGATGATCGCCTCGATCAGCGTCTTGACCACCTCGTCGATCGACAGCTTGATGAACGCGGTGGTGTCGTTGGCGTAGGCGACCTTCAGCCCCTGCGGAAAGGTCTTGGCGACGCGGTTGATCTCGGCCTTGACCAGCTCGGCGGTCTTCAGCGCGTCGGCGCCCGGCGCCATCAGGACGGCGATGCCGGCGCCCGGATGCTGGTTGATCCGGCTGACCGCCGCATAGCTCTCCGCGCCCAGCTCGATCCGTGCCACGTCCGACAGCTTGACGGTGGCGCCGTTGTTCAGCGTCTTGACGACGATCTCTCGGAACTGCTCGGGCGTCTGGAGCCGCGACTGCGAGGTGACGGTCGCGTTCAGCATCTGCGTCTGGGCCGAGGGCGTGCCGCCCACTTCCCCGGCGGCGACCTCGGTATTCTGGTTCTGGATCGCGGTCGTCACGTCCGACGGCATCAGCTGGTAGGAGGTCAGCTTTTCCGGGTTCAGCCAAATGCGCATCGCATATTGCGAACCGAAGACGTTGGTGTCGCCGACGCCCTGGATACGGCCCAGCGGGTCCTGGAGATTGGAGACGAGATAGTCGGACACGTCCTGGTTCGTCATCCGGTTCGTCTCGTCATAGACGCCGGCGATCAGGAGGAAGTCGGGGTTCGACTTGCGGACGACGAGCCCTTGCTGCTGCACCTGCTGCGGCAGGCGCGCGACCGATTGCTGGACCTGGTTCTGGACCTGGACCTGCGCGATGTCGGGATCGGTTCCCTTGGCGAAGGTGGCGGTGATCGTCACCTGACCGCGACTGGACGAGGAGGACTGGAAATAGAGCAGGCCGTCGATGCCGGTCAGCTGCTGCTCGATGACCTGCGTCACCGAATTCTGCAACGTCTGCGCCGACGCGCCGGGGAAGGTCGCGCGGACCGACACCTGGGGCGGGGCGACGTCGGGATATTGCGCGATGGGCAGGCCCATGATCGCGCCGACGCCCGCCAGCATGACGATGATGGCAAGGACCCAGGCGAAGATGGGGCGATCGATGAAGACGCGGCTGAGCATCGTCCGGTCAGCCCGCCTTGCCCTTGGCGGCCTGCATCTTCTTCAACTGTTCGGGCGAGGGGGGCTGGACCTTTTGCGGGCTGTCGGCGGGGACCGCGCGGACGCTTTGGCCGGGGCGCAGATTGTTCAGGCCCTGGGTCACGATCCTGTCGCCGGGCTTCAGACCGTCGGTGACGACCCAGAAGGCCCCCTGCGTCCGCTCGGCCTTGACCTTGCGCTCCTGCACCTTGTCGTCGGGGCCGACGACGAACAGCGTCGCATTGCCCTTCGGATCGCGCGAGACCGCCTGTTGCGGGATCATGAAGGCGCTGGTGTCGATCGCCTGCGCGAAGCGTGCCCGCACGAACATGCCGGGCAGCAGCAACCCCTGCGGATTGGGGAAGCGGGCGCGCAGCGTCACCGTACCGGTCTGCGGATCGACCACCGCCTCGGCGAACTCGACCGTGCCGGTCTGGCCGTAATCGCTGCCATCCTCCAGCCGCAGTGTAACGCGCGCGCTGGCGGGGATCAGGCCATCGCGCGCCGACAGGCTGCGACGCAGCGACAGCAGGTCGGTCGCGGATTGCTGGATGTCGACGAAGATCGGGTCGAGCCGCTGAATCTGCGCCAGCGGATCGGTCTGCCCCGCGCTGACCAGTGCGCCGACGGTAAACAGCGAGCGGCCGATGCGGCCGGTGATGGGGGCGGGGACGGTGGTGAATTGCAGGTTCACGCGCGCCGTCTCCAGCGCGGCGCGGGTTTGCGCCACCTGCGCGGCGGCCTGGCGCGCGCTGGCCTGCGCGTTGGTGTAATCCTGCTTCGAGATGGCTTCGATCTGCGCCAGCGGGCGATAGCGTTCGGCCAGCGTGCGCGTCGCCTCGGCATTGGCCTGTGCGCTCTGAAGGTTCGCGGCGGCCTGGTTGACCGAGGCGCGATAGAGGCGGGGATCGATCTCGTAGAGCGGCTGGCCGCGCTTCACCAGCGTGCCCTCGGTGAAGAAGCGGCGGCGGATGACGCCGGTCACCTGCGGGCGGACGTCGGAGCTTTCAAAGGCGGTGGTGCGCGCCGCCAATTCGGTGACGATCGGGGCATTGGTCGGCTGGACGGTGACGAAGCCGACGGTCGGCGTCCGCTGCTGCGCGGCGCCACCCCCCTTGGCCGCGCCGCCCTTGTCTCCGCCGCATCCCGACAGGGTCGCCAGGGCAAGGGCCATGGCCGTGCCGGCGAGCATCGGGCGCCCGCGAAAGCCTGGAAAATTCAATTCGTTCACCTGCCTGAGATTCGAGCCGCGCTAAGCGACCCGCGCGTCAATGCGCGAAGCCGCGAAACGTTGCCAAGCAGTGTCAAATTGCACGATCGGGGCTCGAAAAGGCAAGCGATGATGACCTGATGGACCCGCCTTAATTGTCGCAATTTGTCGCGCTGCGGCAAATGTCGGCGTGACCGGAGCCTTTGCAGTTCTGATGCATTTTCAAGGGGACATGATCGATCGGGATGCCGACAAGCGCCTTGCCGCGAACGCCGCCGTGCGAGAGATTCGTGACGACATGCTCGTGGGGTTGGGCACAGGCTCGACCACGGCGCATGCCATCGCCGCGCTGGCCGAACGGCGGTTGCGGATCGAGACGGTCGCGACCTCGGAGGCGAGCGCGCGGCTGGCCCGCTCGCTGGGTCTGACGGTGCGTGACTTCGGCGGGGTCGAACGCGTCGATATCGCGATCGATGGCGCGGATGCCATCGATGCGTCGCTCCGCGCGGTCAAGGGCGCGGGCGGCGCGATGCTGCGTGAAAAGGTCGTGGCCGCATCCGCCGACCGGATGATCGTCATCGCTGACGGATCCAAGCGGGTGGATCGGCTGGGGCCGACCAAGCTGCCCGTCGAGATCCTGCCCTTCGCCAGAGGTTTCGTGGCAGGGCGGCTGTCCCGCCTGTTCACGGATTGGCGCGAAAGGGCGGACTATCGCACCGACAATGGCAATATCGTCATCGACGGTCATGGCTGGGACGATACCGCACCCGACATGCTGGCGGCGACGCTGATGGCGATTCCCGGCGTGGTGGCCCACGGGCTGTTCCTGACCGAGATCGACGCCGCCTATATCGCCGACGACGGAATCGTTACCCGGCTGGAACGGGGGCGGAACCCGCGCTAAGGCCGGATGCGCATGGCAACCAGAGCGAGCGCGGATGCGTTCGATCGCACATTGTAAGGACGAGGCCCGAATCCATGACCGACGCCACCACCAACGCCGTGGCCGATGCCCATCTGCATGAAGACGGGTCGATCGAGCGACTGACCATCGACACCATCCGCACCCTGTCGATGGATGCGGTGCAGCAGGCCAATTCGGGCCATCCCGGCACGCCGATGGCGCTGGCCCCGGTCGGTCACACCGTCTGGTCGAAATTCCTGCGCTACGACCCCGCGCACGCCGATTGGCCCAATCGCGACCGCTTCGTCCTGTCGGTCGGCCATGCCTCGATGCTGCTTTACTCGCTGATCCATCTGGCGGGGATCGAGGAGATCGATGCGGACGGCCAGAAGTCGGGCAAGCCGGCACTGAGCCTGGAGGACCTGAAGGGCTTCCGCCAGCTCAATTCCAAGACGCCAGGCCACCCGGAATATCGCCACACCACCGGCGTCGAGACGACGACCGGCCCGCTGGGCGCGGGTTGCGGCAATTCGGTGGGCATGGCGATCGCCGAGCGCTGGCTGGCCGCGCATTTCAACCGCGAGGGTTTTCCGATCTTCGACCATGACGTCTATGTCGTGTGCGGCGACGGCGACATGATGGAGGGCGTCGCGTCCGAGGCGGCCTCGACCGCCGGCCATCTGAAGCTGTCGAACCTGTGCTGGATCTACGACTCGAACCAGATTTCGATCGAGGGCGGCACCGACCTGGCGTTCGACGAGGATGTGGGCAAGCGCTTCGAGGCTTATGGCTGGAACGTCATCCATGTCGACGACGCCAACGACATCGGCGCGCTGACCGCAGCGCTCGACAATTTCAAGGCGACCACCGACAAGCCGACCTTCATCGTCGTGAAGTCGGTCATCGGCTATGGCAGCCCCAAGGCGGGCAGCGAAAAGGCGCATGGCGAACCGCTGGGCGACGACGCCATCCGCGCGACCAAGAAGGCCTATGGCTGGCCCGAGGACGCTAAGTTCCTAGTGCCCGACGGCGTGCGCGAAGCTTTTCAGGGGGCGATCGAGCAGCGCGGCAAGCCGCTGCGCGACGAATGGGTTGCGATGGTCGACAAATATCGCGCCGAATATCCCGAGCTCGCCGCACAGCTCGACGCGATGCTCGCCGACAAGCTGCCGGAGGGCTGGGATGCCGACATTCCGGTGTTTGAGGCGGATGCCAAGGGCGTCGCCAGCCGCGATTCGGGTGGCAAGGTGCAGAACGCCATCGCCGCCAAGGTGCCGTGGCTCGTCGGCGGTTCGGCCGACCTCGCACCCTCGACCAAGACGCTCATCAAGGATGGCGGCTCGTTCCAGGCGGGCAGCTATGACGGGCGCAACCTGCACTTCGGCGTGCGCGAGCATTCGATGGGCGCGATCGTCGACGGCATGGCGCTGTCGCATTTGCGCTCCTACGGCGCGACCTTCCTGGTCTTCTCGGACTATATGCGCGCGCCGATCCGTCTTGCCGCGATCATGGAGCTGGGCGCGGTGTTCGTCTTCACGCACGACTCGATCGGCGTGGGCGAAGACGGCCCGACCCACCAGCCGATCGAGCATCTGGCGACGCTGCGTGCGATCCCCGGCCTCGACACCATCCGCCCCGGCGATGCGAACGAGGTCGCCGAGGCATGGCGCTGCGCCGCCGAGTCGGCCAGCCATCCGACCGCGCTGATCTTCTCGCGTCAGGCGCTCCCCACCCTGGATCGCGGCAAGTATGCACCGGCTTCGGGCCTGAAGAAGGGCGGCTACGTCCTCGCCGATTGCGAGGGTACGCCGGACGTGATCCTGATCGCGACGGGCTCGGAACTGTCGCTCGTTACCGACGCCTATGAGAAGCTGACCGCCGACGGGATTAAGGCGCGCGTCGTCTCGCTGCCCAGCTGGTATCGCTTCGAGATGCAGGACGCGGCGTACAAGGAAAGCGTCCTGCCGCGTGCGGTCACCGCGCGTCTGGCGGTCGAGCAGGCCGGGTCGATCGGCTGGGACCGCTATGTCGGGTTTGACGGCCGCACGATCACCATGTCGACGTTCGGGGCCTCGGCCCCCATATCCAAGCTGCAGGACAAGTTCGGCTTCACCCTCGACAATGTCGTGAAGGTGGCCCGCGAATTGGTGGAGACCAAGTGATGAGCAAGCTGTCGGAACTGGGCGCCAAGGGCTGCGCCCCCTGGCTCGATTTCGTCGATCGCAAGTTCCTGGAGGCGAAGGGCCTGGAAAAGCTCGTCGCCGAGGACGGGTTGACCGGCGTCACCTCCAATCCGTCGATCTTCGAAAAGGCGATGGGGCATGGCGACGCCTATGACGCCACGCTCGCCGCCTTCGACAAGGAGAACCCCGGCGCGGCAACCATCGACCGTTACGAGCATCTGGCGATCCAGGACATCAAGGCGGCGGCGGAAACGCTGAAGCCCGTTTATGACAAGCTGGATGCCAAGGACGGCTATGTCAGCCTGGAAGTGTCGCCCTATATCGCCGACGACACCGACGCGACCATCGCCGAGGCCGAGAAGCTGTGGCACGCGGTCGACCGCCCCAATCTGATGATCAAGATTCCGGGCACCGATGCGGGCGCGCCGGCGATCTCGGCGACGATCGCCAAGAGGATCAACGTCAACGTGACTTTGCTCTTCTCGGTCGACGCCTATATCAAGGTCGCTGAAGCCTATGCGGCTGGCCTTGAGGAGCGGGTGAAGGCCGGCCAGCCGATCGACCGGATCGCCAGCGTCGCCAGCTTCTTCATCAGCCGCATCGACTCGGCGATCGACAAGAAGATCGACGAGCGGGTCGCGGCCGGTGACGCGGAAGCCGAGGCGCTGACGGCAGTGCGCGGCAAGGTCGCGATCGCCAACGCCAAGATGGCGTATCAGTGGTATCTGGACTTCCTGAAGTCCGACCGCTGGCAGGCGCTGTCCGCCAAGGGCGCGCAGCCCCAGCGTCTGCTCTGGGCCTCGACGGGGACCAAGGACCCGTCCTTCCCGGATACGCTCTATGTCGACACGCTGATCGGGCCGGACACGGTCAACACCATGCCGCCCAAGACCATGGACGCCTTCCGCGACCATGGCACTGTGGCCGAGACGCTGACCGCCGATATCGACGACGCCAAGCATGTGCTGGCCGAAGCCGAACGTCTGGGCCTGGACTTGAACGGCGTGACCGATACGCTGGTGCAGGAAGGTGTCGCTTCCTTCGTCAAGGCGTTCGACGATCTGCTCGGCGCCATCGGACAGAAGCAACCGGCGGCCTGAAACCCCGGCGGGCCCCCTTCCCGGAAACGGGAAGGGGGCCTTTCTCTTTTCCACGACAGTAACGGAGTTCCCGCATGAAGATCGGTCTGGTCGGCCTTGGCCGCATGGGTGGCAATATCGCACGCCGCCTGATGCAGGCGGGGCATCAGGTGGTGGCCTGGGATCGCAACGATGACGCGGTGCAGGCGCTCGCCAAGGACGGCGCGGAAGCCGCCACCGGGCTGGAGGACATGGCCGGAAAGCTCGCCGACAAGGCGATCTGGTGGGTGATGCTGCCCGCCGGCGCCCCGACCGAGGACACGATCGCGGAGATCGCCAAGCTCGCGCGTGACGGCGACGTGGTCATCGACGGCGGCAACAGCTTCTACAAGGACGACATCCGCCGCGCCAAGATGCTGGCCGAACATGGCATCCATTATGTCGATGTCGGCACCTCGGGCGGCGTCTGGGGCCTGGAGCGCGGCTATTGCATGATGATCGGCGGCGACAAGGAAACGGTCGACCATCTCGACCCGATCTTCGAGACGCTGGCACCGGGGCTTGGCGACATCGTCCGCACGCCGGGCCGTGTCGCCGAGAAGGCCGATCCCCGCGCGGAGAAGGGTTATATCCATGCCGGTCCCGCCGGTGCGGGCCACTTCGTGAAGATGATCCACAACGGCATCGAATATGGTCTGATGCAAGCCTATGCCGAGGGCTTCGACATCCTGAAGTCGAAGAACAGCGACAAGCTGCCCGAGGATGAGCGCTTCGACCTGAACCTGACCGACATCGCCGAGGTCTGGCGTCGTGGCAGCGTGATCTCGTCCTGGCTGCTCGACCTGACCGCGAGCGCGCTGGCCAAGGACGAGATGCTGGAGCAGTTCTCGGGCCATGTCGCCGACTCGGGCGAGGGCCAGTGGACGATCGATGCCGCGATGGAGGAGAAGGTCCCCGCCAACGTCCTGACCGCCTCGCTGTTCGCGCGCTATCGCAGCCGGATCGAGCATACTTTCGGCGATCAGGTATTGTCGGCGATGCGCTTCGGCTTTGGCGGCCACACCGAAATCCCGCAATGAGCGATCCGGTTCGGGGGCCCATCCGCTTGGTGGTTTCGGACGTCGACGGCACGCTCGTCGACCCCGACAAGAAGTTGCGCGCCGCCACCATCGCCGCCGTCAAGCGGCTGGAGGCGGCGGGTATCGGCTTCACCATCATCAGCGCCCGGCCGCGTTCGGGGCTGGGCTGGCTGGCCGACGAGCTGACGATCGACGCGCCGATCGGGGCGTTCAACGGCGGGACGGTGTTCCGCCGCGACGGCTCGGTCGACGCGCAGTTCCGGGTGCCGGTCGCTGTCGTCAACGATGTGCTGGCGATGGCGGCGGAGAACCCGGTCGCCATCTGGGTCTTCGCCGACGATCGCTGGTACGCCAGCAGCGGCGAGGGCACCCATGTCGATCACGAGCGCAAGGCGTCGTCGCAGGAGCCGGTGGTCACGCAGGACTTCACCGCGCTGGTCGACACGGTCGACAAGATCACGCTTGTCAGCGACGATGCCGACCTGCTGCGCGGGCTGCATGACAAGGCGAATGCGGCGCATGGGGAAGCGGCAACCATCGCCCAGTCGCAGACCTATTATCTCGACGTGACGGCGCTGAAGGCCAATAAGGGCGACGGTGTGGCGACGCTGGCCAAGGCGTTCGGCGTGTCGCTGGAGGAAGTCGCGGTGCTGGGCGACCAGGCCAATGATCTTCCCATGCTGACACGCGCCGGCCTGCCGATCGTGATGGCAAACGCCCCCGATGCGGTTAAGGAACAGATATCGGTACACACCCGTTCCAACGCGGACGATGGTGTGGCCTACGCCATCGATACCCTTATCCTGCCCAGAATCGGAGTGCCTTCATGAAGCAACTGGTTGCGTTCGACCTCGACGGTACGCTGGCCGAAAGCAAACAGCCCCTGGGCGAGCCGATGGGGGAGGCGCTGGCCGACCTGCTCGACGTGGCGCATGTCGCGGTGATCTCGGGCGGTGACTGGCCGCAGTTCGACAAGCAGGTCGCCAGCCGCCTGCCCGAGCGCGCCGATCGCTCCAAGCTGTGGCTGATGCCGACCACCGGCACCAAGCTGTACACCTATCAGGACGGCCAGTGGACCACCGTCTATGCCGAGCTGTTCGACGATGCGACCAAGGCCAAGATCCTGGAGGCGTTCGACGCCTCGCTGGAGGCGACCGGCTTCGTGCCCGAACAGACATGGGGCGACCGGATCGAGGATCGCGGCAGCCAGATCACCTTCTCCGCGCTCGGCCAGCAGGCGCCGATCGACGCCAAGGAACATTGGGACCCCAAGTTCGAGAAGCGCAAGGTCATCCAGGCCGATCTGAAGCAGCGCCTGCCGGGCCTGTCGATCAACATGGGCGGCGCGACCTCGATCGACATCACCCGCGAGGGCGTCGACAAGGCATACGGCCTGAAGAAGCTGCGTGATGCCAGCGGGATCGAGCTCGATGCGATGATGTTCATCGGAGACGCGATCTTCCCGGGCGGTAACGACTATCCCGCCAAGGAACTGGGCCTCGACACCGTACGTGTGCGCGACCCGGAAGAGACACTGGCGGTCATCGCGGGGATCGTCGCCTGCCTGAAGAAGTAAGCTTCGGCGCATCCGCCGCGTTGCGCGCCCGTACCGGCCCGGCGCATGAGGCGGTGGATGCGGCCTATGGCGCATATCGGCTGGATGATCGGGAAGGCTACACGGCTTTCCTGATCGCCCATGCGCGGGCGTTGCCGGCGGTCGAGGCGTGGCTCTCCGACCGCTCGATCGGCTTTGCGTGGCGGCCGCGCCGGGACGCGCTGGCAGCGGATTTGGCCGCCCTGGGCTGTGACATGCCCGAACCTTTGCCCTTCGCGGTCGCCGATGATGAGGCGGCGCGATGGGGGGCGTTGTATGTGACCGAAGGGTCGCGACTGGGCGGCGTGATGCTGGCCCGGCAGGTGGGCGAGGGGTTGCCCAGCGCCTATCTCACATCGGGCTTCGGCCCCGGCGAGTGGCGTGATTTCCGGCATGCGCTGGACGCGGCGGCGGATGGGGAGGCGTGGATCGACCGCGCAGTGGCGGCGGCGGAACGGGTATTCGCACTCTATAAACAAGCCGCTTGAGCCCACACCCGTTCAGCCTGAGCGAAGTCGAAGGCTATGCGACGCGCCTTAGAGCGTGATGACATTGCATCGAGTCAACGCGAGCCCCTCCCCTTCAGGGGAGGGGCTGGGGTGGGGCATCGCCGCGAATCGCCCGCCTGTGGAAGCGCTCCACCCC
>NZ_JBNNOB010000074.1:0-17505 GCF_050274375.1 Sphingomonas sp. NPDC019816 | reverse complement strand
TCAGCCAGAATAGGTCACTCATCAGCGGCTCCTTCGACGCCAATGAATCAACCCTGCCTTGACCTCGCAAGCTATTTAATAGGTCCTGAGCCTAGTGACTCTGCGATCGACTTGGCCGCCTCCGTGATCGCCTGGTCGAGGTTGCCGTAGAGCTTGGATTCGCCCCAATAGATGTACAGCCGCCCCGTGATCGAGCAGTACCGTACGTGCACTCCGTCAGCGCCGTGCACCGGCATCTCGGTGTTCGTCTTCAGCGACATTTTCGCGACGATCTGGGGCGCTTCGAGAAGCCACTCCGTCAGCAGATACAGGATCAGCTCACCGGCCTCACCGTTGCGGTTCGTCGCGACATGGGCCCGCTTGAAGAGATCGAAGGCCTCCTGACGAAGGACCTCGAACATCTCCGTGAAGTCCTCCGCCGAAATCTTTCCGTACTGCTCGTGGAGTTCCGAAACCTGCTGCCGGGGCAGGCAGAAGTTGACGATGTACGTCGAAACGGCGTCCACCAGTTCAGACACCATCGGCTTGCGCTGCCGAAATGCGGGATAGTGCAGGCGAAGCGTCAGCCCCTTGCACTCTGTCTCCACCGCATGATCGACCGCCTTGAGTCGCGTCGACAGCTTCGACAGATCGCGCCTCAGCGACGCCAGCGCATCCTCGAGCGGGCCAGCCGGTGCGCATGGAACGGCTGCGATATCGGTCAACGGAGCGCAGGCCTGCGGGGCACGATCGTCATGCTGTCTCCATGCTCACTTGTCGCCGGCGCTTGTAGATACTCGAAATAGTAATCAGTCATTACGCTCGGGCGTGGCATGCCGTCAATTTCACTAAATCTGGCAAGAGCGTCCTGTAATTGGGCATAGCAACGGCCATGCCCACGATGCCGACAAGCTAAGACTTGGGCCTCGAACGCAGGCGTATGTTGGAGGGTGACTTGAACGACATAGCATACTTGTCAATCTCCATTTTTGAGACGGGTACGCCAATCTCTCGACCGGTCGCCCGGACTAACGCTTCGTCCGCTTGGGTTACGCGAGATCCAAGGTAAATTCTTGTCACCGCCTTTTCCGCACCGTAGCTAGCCTCGCCCTGCTCTTTCATGAATATGCGCCATTCGCGCTCGCTCGCCCATCTGACCGTCTTGCTCGACAGACATAGGCGCGCGCGATCCACCGACTTGCTTCCATCGAGCAGTAGGACCGGTTCGATTTCGGAATACATCATTCGCGTGATGGCAATTTCGAGATCGAGCCCTTTGATCAGTCGATTCAGGCTATATTGCACGCACATGCCGGAGAATTGGTCGGCGTAGTGCGCCCACATCGGCTCATGATCGTGAACTTCAGACATCGACGCGATTCCCATCGTCTGGAGGGCCGTTTGGACGCGCTCGCGACTTTTCTCGCTACCACGGTTCTCAGCAAACCTGGACGATAGGCGGTGCAGCCCTTCCATCGGATCGTTCATGGCCGAATAGGCGGGGCAGTAGATGAAACTTTCCCGAAGAGCCCGAAGCTCGCGAACCGCCTTCGATCTGAGGGGGCGATATCGGTAGAGGCTTGACGGCTTCGCATAGATCTTGAGTTCAGCCACTTCAACACCACCCCATGAAGTCGACAATGCAAGCGCAAAAGCTGACGGTCAACTCATCCTCCTCCTCGCAAATGCAGGTTGCGCGCAGCGCGCACAATCGACTGCCCGAATGCAAATTAACGAAAGGACGTTTATGGCCATCAAGCGCCAAAAGTGACCGTTTCAGTTTCCACCATGAACCCAGGTCGGCTTTCCATCGATATCTTCTACAATTCACCCTCATACTATGCCACCACGATGAGATGCATTGCCGGACCGCGTGCTATCCGGTCGATGCCGTAAAGCGCTTGCGCGTCTTTAATGCCCTGCCCCAGGAACCATTGCTGCGCCGGTACGGCGAATGCGAAATTTGGATGAGGCAATCCGCAGCGATCGGCCGTCACGCTCATGTCTGAAACTGTCGACCGGACAAACCAGCGCGGGTTTAGGGCAGTTGACCGTCTGAACCATCTGCGCCCGTCCACTTCTTCGACGACAAGGGCGAAAGCCGCAGGATGAACGTCGGCCAGTCGTAAGGCGGCCGCGATCGTGCTGACGCCGAACTTGGCTGCAACTTGATAAACGAGATCAAATGACATCGGGACACCAGCAACCAATGGTTCCAGCATAAAGCGGGGCATTAGCAGGTCCGCAGCATACCCGTCCGCCTCGCGTTCGCAGCCCGCCGCTCCGTCTTGTTGGTCGGCGGCGCCATGGCAGATCAGCTGTTGGCCGCGATGATGGTGCCAATGACCGAGTTCATGCGCGACGGAGAAACGCTGCCGGACGCGGCTCGCCCGGCAGTCGACCGTGATGATTGCCCGCTCGCCCAAACCGACGATCCGCGCATCGCCAACGTCAAGGCGACGATAGCGCACCGCCGCGCCGACGGCACAGGCAATGACCTCGACATCGATCTCGCCTGGTTCGGTGATGCCGAGGTCATGCAGCAGACGTTCGGCAGGCGGTAGGACTTTTGCCGTCACGCAGGGCGGTCGCCTGCTTCGTGGTCAAGTTCGGCGAGATCATCGATCAGGTCGTCGATATCATGGTCGTCGTTGCCACGGGCAGCGAGCGTCATGCGCAAGTCGGCATCGCCCGACATGGCTTGCCGCAATTGCGCTCGCAGACGCGCCCGACCGATCGGGACGACCCGGGCATCGGTAGCGGCATCGAGTTTGGCGCGGATCGCGCGCAAGTTCGCCTTCTTTACCGCCAGCTGTGCCTGCGCGATCTCCGCCTGCAGGTCGGCCAGATCAGGTTCGACATCCTCACCGTCGAGGAAGTCGTCCAACAGTCGCAGCTGCATCAGTTCGTCCGCGTCGGTGGTCATGGTATGCTCCTGTCCTTGGCGGCGGCCGCCAGCTTGCGCTGCAATTGCTTGCGCAACGATGCGAGGCCCTTGGCGTCGAGCCCTAGCCGGTTCTGCAAGGCGATGCCCTTCTCGCCATCGAGCACCGCATCCAGTAAGGTGACCAACTGCGGGTCGTTCCCGATCGACTCCTGGATCGCAGCGAGGGTCCGCCGGTAATGCAGCGCATCATGCCCGACCTGCTCCGGGCTGGGCGCCAACGAGGCCATCGCCAGCGTATCGTCGCCGAGGTCGATTGGGACCGGGTGCAGGCCGTCGCGTTCGGCTTCGCGCTCCTGCGAGGTCAGGCTGCGCATAATCCCGATCAGGAAGTTCACGATGTCGTAGCCGCGCCGACATTGGCGACGACCATCGAGCGCCCGGACGAACGCCTCCTGCCGCAGGTCACCGGCAAGCATGTAGTGGCCCTGCACCAGATAGTGCGATCGCCGCAGCAGACGCTGATGGTCGGTTGTCGTCAGTGCCCCCAGCATCGCGTTGACCTCGGCAGTCGAATAGACATCGGCGGGCGGCTGAACCGGTGTTGCTGTCGGTGTGACGGCGGAGATGACGGCCTCCCTTACTCTATAAAGCGGACGGCTCGGCATTCTCGGACAGAAGCATGAAATTTTTATTGGCCGCTGTCCGAATTTGTGAGGTCGTCCGCTTTATAGGTAGAGAGGTTATGTCACCGGGGTGTTGAGCCGTCACGATCGGCAGACGCAATGATCGACCGACCGTGTCAGCCGGCTGGGATCAGGCCGCCAGCTGTCGGGTCCGGACGGCGGCGCGATCGGTGAAGATTGCGTCGCGAGCGACCAGCTTGGCGAGCCGCGCCTCGGCGCGGGCGATGCCGTCGTCGCGGTCGGCCGGCTGGTGGGCCAGTTGGATCAGCTCGCCCGGCGCCAGCCGGTACGCCTTGCGGATGCCGGGCTGAGGCAGGATGATCGCCCGTGATCCATTGCGGCTCAGATACAGGCGGCAGTCGGTCTGCAGGTGGCAGATGCCGTCGCGTACCGCGCACAGCGTGATGCCGGTCAACTGGTAGCCGTCTTCGCCATCGGCAAAATCCAGATATACCACATCGTTGCCGCTGCTGTGCGCGATGGCACCGATACGCAGTCGCCCCTCGGCTCCGCCCATTTCGCCGGCGAGGATCGCCGCGCCGGGCTTCATCGTGCGGCTGCCGACCAGCATCTGGGCGACTGCCTCAGTGTGGCGGCGGATGATCGCGGTCTTGTCTGTCGTCATTATCTTCTTCTCCATTTTCATCCCCGGATAGGGGACCGTCCTCCTTCCTTCGTGCCTTGCCCCCGGCAGGTGGGCGGGACCGCTGCGGATCCCGCCCGTCATTGTCAGCCGTCGCGGTAGCGCGGCACCCAGACGTCGTAAAAGGCTTCCCACTCATGCTGGAACCGCGTCTGCGCGGTTTTGGCGACAAGATCGGGGTGCACCTCGCCCCAGCCAGAAGAGCGATGGACGCGCGCCATGCAGACGACATGGGCGTGAGGCCGGCGAGCGGACAGTTCGTCACCTGGCATATGCACGACAGTCATGCTGCTCAGTCGGCGGTGCAGCGCGAGCTTTTCCAGTGTGTACTTGCCGACCAGCGACAGGATGTCGGCGGGTTGCCAGCTATGTGGGAACCGCATGGTGAGTACGACAGCCAGCAGCTTTTGGTGCGCTTTCGTTTTGGCGTCATACCCCTGGAAGATAGTTTCGAGCGCGCCAGGCTCGACCGCGACACCGGGCGCGGTGACGATGCGGTGCATCGTGCAGGTGATCGGCCACAGGCCATCTGCCAGCCAATCCGTATCAGCCGGCTTGCTAGGTTGCAGCTTGGCGCGGGCCAGATCGGCAACGCGGTTCTGCTTTCCCTTCGCACTCTTGCGCAGCAGGGCGTAGCCGAAATCCGGCGTCGAGCCGAGCGGATCGTCGTACACCATGTCGTCGGCGTCCGACGGGCTGATCCAGGGCAGAGGCTTGCTCATCAGCGATCCCCCCAGACAGCGCCAAGGAAAGCATCCGCTCGCGCCAGCCCAGGTTTTAGATCGCAGCCGCCATCAGCGGCGGACAGCCGGGCCGGCCTCATCGGGCGCAAACGACCAGGGGAAAGGCGGAAAATCGCGTCGCTCTCGTCCGGTTCTGCAGGATCGGGCACCAGCCACGCCTCGGAGGTACGCGATAGCCAAAGTCGGCGGACGTGATGCCAGACGGTGTCGTGGCGTTGCCACTCTCCGACCGCGCAATAGAGCGTGCGGCTGCCGATGCTCGACGCTTTCACCACCAGCGCATCGCACCGGGCAATGCGGGTGCCGCGCTCGACGGTGTCGAGATCCCCGCGTGACGGCTCGATCGACGGCACCAGCAGCAGTTCGGCGGCGGCGATGTGTAGGTAATTGCGAAAAGGCGCCGGGATGATCGGCACCGACCGATCGATCCGCCAACCGGCGCGCTCGGCGATGGCCAGCGCTCCGGACAGGGCGCGCGCCTGTGCGAGCTCGCGCTCTCGATTTACGATGTACATGGAAGACCTTGATTTTGCGCGGGAACGGCGGGCTGCTCGCCGGCCCCGCACCATCATTTCGCCTCTACGGCACAGCCGCAGGCCCCTTCCAAACCATCATCCCGGCCGGCCCGGCCGGTCTATCCTTCGCCTTCGCGATGAAGGCGACGCGCCTGGAGGGCGTAGCAGATTACCGAGCGTTCCCGCTTCACCGCAGCAGGTGATAGACCGGCGTGATCAGCGTTCGTGCGATCCCTTGGCCCTGATATCCGCAACCGTTGGTTCCGCTTTGCCTTTCGACTTCGCATCGTCAGTATGTGGCCCGAGCGTTTCGGCCAATCGACCAAGCTGACCGGATGCGCCACGGGGGGATTGCGGCTTTTCCTGATTTGGCGGCGATGCGTTCGGTATCTGCCGTTCAACGCCTTCAATCAGGTCGCGCCGACGGACCACACCTACAGGCGACGCAGGCGCAGCTCGCTCGCTGGCCCCTAAGGCCGCGACTTTCCCAAGGCGTCCGGTATCACGCAACGCAGGTACGGCCCGCAGCCCGATAGGCGGTTCCAGCGGCATCTTCACGACATGAGATATTGGTAGGATAGGCTTGCGCGGGCCTCCATGCCGCGGCGGCATAATGGATGGCAGATCGGATTGCCGCTGTTGTTGTTCAGCGTACCTTTCGGCCAGGCGCGCTTGCAATTCCGCGTGATAATCGGGATGCGTCAGCACCCTTTGATCCTCCGCGCTCAGTCCCGTCATGTCGACTTGGTATCGATCGCCAACGGCCGTGACGGCCGCGTTTTTCCGGCGCAAAATCTCCCATGCCTGTTCGCGAAGCAGGGCTTGTTGATGGCGGGCTGCTTTTCTCCGAGCTTCACGGTTCGCTTCTGCAATGGTCGGCTGAACGGCAGCGGCTTCAAGCTCTTTTCGATCTGGCTGATGCGTCACCGATGCCGATGAGGACGGTTCAGCCACTTCCCTTACAGGCGTGGTTTGCTGATCGCCCGTTTTCTTAGCCCCGTCAGTCTCCGAGACTATGGGTTCGATGCTGAAAGGAGCCAGCATCATGCGCGGATACTCGACCATCCCGGACGTCTCGTTCGACGCGCCAGCCAACGTTGCCGTCTTTCGCCGGGCGCGCTCGGCGAGCAGAATGCGTTGGATCGGGCGTTCCGCCGAAAATAGGCGCATTAGCGTGTCGATGGCGACCGGAACGCCTTGCCCGAGCCGCACCGAGTCATCCTCGATCACCAACAAGGTGGGGTCCGCCGCATGTTTGGCAAGCCAGGCGTGCAGCCGCTCGCGTTTGCGGTCATCGTAGCTCGACGGCATCGGTGTGGCGGGTTGCTTAACCCGGTCACGCGGATGGTATGTCATGGCGCGTCTGCGAGTCTGATCCTGGGACGCGGGCTGCGTCGCGGACTGCACGACATGCCACTCGGCCGCCACGCGGGCCTCCGCCTGGGCCAGCGCACGGCGTTCGGCGTCACGCTCCGCCAGAGAAGGGCTGTGCCGCTCGACCCAGGCGAGGTGCTCCAGCGCTGCGGCGCGCAGATGGTCGTCGCCGGCTTTCTTCTTCACTGGCCGGCCGGGTTGGGGCGTCAGGGTACGGATCACCGCATCGGCGCGGGATCGTGCCATCGCGACGACGACATCGGCCAGTTCCGCCTGCAACCGCCGCCGGATCAACCGGCGTTCAAGCCTCTCGCAGCGATCAAGGGCCGCCAACGCATCGCGATCATGTGCCAAGGCCGAACGGGAAAACGCGACTTCCTTCTCCAGCGCTGCTTCGGCGGCGATCGCCCGCGCTTCGCAGGCAGCAGCCTCGTCGGTGACGATCTTGCGGGCATTGCGCGATCCGATCTCGGTCACGATACCCCGGAGTTCGAGGCCGGTCGCGCGATTGCCCATATGCTCGAGCGGGGTCATGGCGATGCCGTAATCGGCATAGGTGCCGTGCAGGTACCGAACGATGTCGGGCCGGTCGCCAACCACCTGATTGACGACGCGGATGAAGCGCCGCCGCATCAGGCCCGCTACATTCGGCCGCCCACTGCCATCCGTACCGATGTCGGCACCATAGCGGACCTTGGACTGAGCAAAGGGGCGAACGTTCTTGCCGTCCCGGCGTTCGACATATTCGAAATCCCAACACCCATGCTCGTCCAGCCATCGGCAGGGCCGGTCATAGCCATCGACATGGATGTGGAAATTGCGGCGGTCGTTATGCCGGTCGGGCTGGTGGATCGCGCCGATCACCATCCACCCGTCATCGCCAAGTTCGCCGCAGAAGCGGGACAGGATCTCGTGCCGATCATGGACCGACAGCCCGTCGGGGAGTTCACCGACAAAGCGGTGCTGCACCCGTCCGGTGCGGCCCTGCTTCCATTGGAACAGGCCCTCGCCCGCCGGATGGGCGTCGAGCCAAGCAAGCCGGTCAAAGGCCTCCTCTTCGGTTACCTCCGCCACCGTGATTTCACGATCCTTGAACGGTTTGCCTAAATCCGCAGCCTTCTTTTTCAACGCGTCGCGTCCATCGCGGAGACGACGGCTCATCGCGCGCAACCAGTCGGGGGCGATCCCCATCCGCTCGAACATGGTGTAACCGTCAACCTGCGCCGTCGAGGCGGTCAGATAATGCGTGCGCGGCGACGATTCGTACCGTTCCGCCGCCTCGAAAAGGGTCCGCTGCCGCCCCCGGTCACCAGGAATATTGGTGAACGTGGCCAGCATATTGGCCTCGGCGCGCACTTCCTGCTCCTCGATCGCGTCGATCGCTAGAGCACCGATTGGATCCTGCAGTCCGGTTTCCCGGCGGATATAGTCGATATGCGCCGCGATCCCGATCGTAGCACCGCTGGTGACATAGTCGAAATGGTCGCCTGCCGTCATGGCCGCCGTCTTGTGACCCTGCCGGACATGGCCGTCCTTGCGGGTCGGCGCGAATATCCGGGTGATCGGCTTGACGTCGAAATGCGGTATGCGGAAACCGCCGGATTGGCGGTCGCTACCGGTCAGCGGACTGGCGGTGAAGAAGTCGACGACGCGCTGGTTCGTCGGCGCTTTGGCTCGCCGTTTCTTCCCCTTGCCGGTCTGCTCGGATACCCCCTGAACGCGGAAGCGGGCACGGGACAGCGTCGCACCGATCGCGTCGCGATCGTCCTGCTGCTGACGCCGCAGCAATGCCCGCACGTGATGGGCATAGACTGCGTGCTCGCCGCTATCTGTGCCGGGTGACGCCATGTGTCATATTGTCCCGGACCGGCCAGGATAGGGCAACCCCCTCGACGAACACGTCGCCTCCGCCTTCCGGAAGCCGACAGGCTGGAGGACACCGCCCGCCGCCGATGGTCACGGCGGCGGGCGGCGCACGGCAGATTGGCCCGCCAATCTGCGTTGTTGCGCCTCCAGCTTTCTCTCTTGCACTTCTCCTACCCTTGCCCGGGCTCTTTCTCCGCTTTCCTGCCCCTCCGGCTGCATAGCCGCCGGCCGATCGTCGCCGCCGTGCGGCCGGGCTACGACCCGCAGATCATCGACCCGCGCAGCCGGATCGTGACGTCGCGGCGGGTGACGATCAGCCCCGCGTCGGTCGTGACCGTTTCGTAGCCCATGGACCTGATGCGGGCGGTATCGACGACCCGGATGGTCAGGTCGCCGGACCGCCAGGCGTCATGGGTGAACGGGAACAAGTGCTTTGCATCGCGTCGCGCTTTGAGGATGACGATGCGACCGCCAACCTTGGTCATCGCCTTGTCCCCAGCAGCGACGAAGTGGATCGGTCCGCCCCGGCGGGGCGACCAGTAGCAGCCGGTACCGTCAAGGCCAGCCGCCCGCCAATCCGCCCTCGTCGTTGCCTCCAGCACCGCAGGGCGAGGTGCCGCATCCACTGTGGCGATGGACGTCAGCACCGGCACCAGCGCCGCGACGATCCGAAGCGTCAGCGGCCCCCTCATGCATCGAGCTCGATGACGCTGCGCTCGCCCAAGATCCGGTGCGAGCGGGCGACCTGCGCGCCCAGCGCCCGCTGCACCAGCCAGAAGAACCCGGCGGTTGCTGCCTGCGGCCATTCCCCCGCCAGCCAACGGTCGATACGGAACCCGGCAGCAACGAGACCGAGGACGAAAGCGATGCCGGCCCACCACATCGCCAGCCGCGCGGCGAGATAGACGCCGTCGACGATCCAGAGCCGGAAGCGCGACGTCGCCGGATGCCAGATCGCCCAGCCGAACAAGGTCAGCGGCGCAGCCACGGCAGCGCCATAGGCCATCGCAGGGTCGAGGTTCGCCGCAACCAGACGATAGGCGAGGAACCCGACCGCGCCCAACAGCAGCGCTGCGCCCGCCGCGCGGAAGAACCCGATCCGCCCGAGCACATCGCCCAGGATCATGCCGATGAGGTAGGGCATATACCGCTCCTGTCAGAAGGATTTGCCGACCGTGCCGAGCCGGGCGCTTACCGCCCGGTCGACCAGTGCGCGCGCCTCGCGGTCTGCAGCGCTACCGGGCAGCAGCATCAGGTGCATGCCGGTCGAGTCGACTTCGAGCGACATGGTCGCGCCGTCCTTGCCTTGCGGAGCGATCAGAACCCCTTGGCGTGGGCCATAGATCGACGGGCCATAGCGGGCGATGACCTCGGCACGGATCTGGGCATAGCTGCGACCAGCTTCCGGCGCACGGTACCCCACCACGCCGACCCGCCCACCGTCTGGCGTGGGGACGATATTGACCCGGACAGTCTCTTCGCCCTTAACCCCGTTGCAATTGTAAACGCCGGAACGGGCGGACGTCGGCGGTATTTGATTGCGCCGTCTGGCGACCGCTTCCTCCACGACTTCTGCCCAGCTGTTGCCGGGATCAGCAGTCACCGTCCAACCGGTCCTTCGCAAAATCGCCACCGCGTCGGCCGCCTTCATGCCGGGACGGATGCCGGCAATGTCGAGCAGTTTGGTCGGTTTGGGTGCCGTCTTCACCGACTGTGCTTCGCATGGTGCGCTGGCCGCGCCGCTTACCGCCAGCAGCAGCATGGCGGGGATCGTCGTTGTCTTGATCATCTTGCGTCTTCCTGTTTCGCGGACACGCGACATCGTTCGCCGGGGAGCCATCCCGGCGTCGCAGTCCTGACTGTCATGGGTGTTCCCGCTAGCTGGCGGCGTCAGCCCGGAGGCGGTGCGCGGGCGGCGAGGTGACGGGTCACCGCAACACCAGCGTGACGAAGCCCGCGATGTCGGTCGCACCCGCGACATGGCCCGAATCGAAGGCTTGGGCGATGCCGAAGCGTAGCGACGACATCGGCGACAGTGCCGCCGACCAGCCCAGTTCGACATCAAGTTCACGTGCTTTCGGGACCAGATCGACCACCGCCATCCGCGTTGCCAGTGCCCCCGACATCAGGTCGTAGGTGACTGGCAGAAGCATGGTCGCCCGCGCACGCTCGACGCGGAGCGGCGAGGACAGGCCAAGCGTCGCGACGCCGCCAAGCAGGCCGCGTGCACCCTCGACCGCGTAAGCGGTGCCGAGCACCGGCTGGTCGAAGCGCATCAGTTCGGACCCACCGCGAACGCGGGTATTGGCAGCCGTCGCTCGTGCAGACAGTGCCACCCCGGCAACGGTCCGCCGCATCGTCAGCGTCGCCATCGTGGTGGAGGCTCCCTCCAGCCCGAGATCCGCCCCACCGCTCAGGCCCAGCACGCGGCCACGCTCGGCGAGGTCCGTCAACTCCAGACCAATTCCAAACGGCGTCGTCACCGCGACGATGCGTTGCCCGGCACGACGATCACGCGACATGCCGGCAGCGAACGATGCCGACCAGCCCGAGCCGGTCCAGCTCGACGACATACCGACCGGTGTCGCGCCGATCCCGCGCAACGGCGATCCGGCAAGGCCGCCGCCTTGGCCGACGGCAATGTTCGCGCCGAACGTCACCATTTGACCGCGCGCCGGAGAGAAGGACACAACCGCAGGGCGGCTTGAACGCGCGCCTTGCCAATAGCCTGTCGTCGTAGCGGATGAAGCAAAGCCGAAGCGCGCATCGCTGGCGCTAACCACCATCCATGGCGGATCGATCGGTGTTAGCATCGCGCCGGCCAGCAACCCTGATCCCCGCGACGAAATTCTCGCATCCCCGGTCATTCGGAAGTCGCGGCCATAGCGGTCGACTACGGTGATGCCGCCTATCTTGTCGGCGACGGTGGCAGCCCCACCAAAGGGGACCGACATGGTCAGCGAAGAGAAGCGCGCCAGTACGGTCTGTGCTGCGACGAAAGAGCTGGCCGGTGCCTGTGCCTGCATCGCCTTCTCGATATTGAGCAGGCCAGCGCCGAACTTCTCGTCCACACCTGCCGCACCAAGGTCGGTAGCGGTGTCGAGCAGAATGCGGCTGATTGCTTTACCGCCGAGCTGCGGCCAGTGCTGCTTGAGCAGCGCCGCCGCACCGGCGATCGCGGGTGCGGCGTAGCTGTTGCCGGTGACAGTGACGGCTTCACCGTCCTTACCCACGGCGGCCACATCAGCCGCGACCACGGCAAGCATGCGGTCGGCGAGCAGACCCGGGGTGCCATTGCCGGACGGAGGCTGCAGGTTCTTGTCGACGCGAATGCCGAACAGGAACCAGTCCTTGTTGGCGAGATCATTGCCGATCATGCTTTCGGTGACCTGCCCGCTAAAACTGTTTTCGTCGACGGAGTTGGAGACGGACTGAACCAGCAGCCTGTTCTGCGCCCGCACCAGATCCATCGCCGCTCGTTGCTCGACGGCGATCTGGCCGCCCGCAAAGCCGTTCAGGCTTATGCTGATGACGAACGCGCCCTTTCCGACCGCGTAGGTGATCGCAGGCGCGATAAGCGCCGCGTTCGGACCACCGCCTTCGGGCACTGGTCCCGACGTCTCTGTCACATTCGACATGTCCGGCCCGGCGATCTTTAGTGCCAGCAGCGTCGCATCGGGCGCCACGCCCTGCATACCCCGGCTATCGCGGGCGGCGAGCGCGATGGCCGCAGTCTGCGAGCCATGACCGTTATTGTCCTTCAGATCGAATCGCACTGTCTCCGCCGGACAGGTTCGGCAGCGGGCAATCTTCTGATCGAAGCTCGTGCTGTCCGGCGAAATCCGACCGGCGAACTCGGTCCCGTTCGTATCGATGCCGGTATCGACGATGGCGATCGTCACGCCCTTGCCAGTGATGCCTTTGTCATACGCATAAGCCGCCTTCATCGCCGCGACGCCAGCCGAAGCCTTGTACTCCGCACTGTCCGCTGCCGTCGGCGGTGGAGTTGGTGTCGGTGCTGGAGTTGGGGTCCCCGTCGGCGGCGCGTTGCTACCGGACGAATTGACGCCACCGCCGCCGCACGCAGCCAGCAACATCGTCGCGGTCACCACCGCCGTATTTCTGATAGTTACCAGCCGTCTGACACGGCCCTTTTTGAACGCACCCACGACCGAACCCCCGTTCGCGTCGGTGCCGTCAAGCCCTTCCAGCCGACGGCACCGCCCCAGATTGACGAGGCGATGCCGACCCGAAAGCCGGAAGTTGAGAACCCGCTGTTAGACGAGCGCGCACGCCTTTAGGCGCCCGGAAGCACCCTGGACATCCGCGTACGCCTCCCGGCCGAAACTGGTTCGGGCCGGGTGCACGGCTACTAACAGCAAGGTTCTCACGCCTCGGTCCGCCTGCTGGCGAACAGGCCGACTCTACGCCGGACGGGTTAACAATCTCAAGCGACGATCGAGCGTCTCATCGCAATGATCCTCGCAGACCCCCACCCTCGCCGGCTTATCGTAGCGCAAGCGGTCGCTGACTTCTGCAACCGTCGCCGCTATGACAATGGAGTTGGGTTTGACGGGGAAGTGTGCGTGGCTAGTGCAATTCGTGATTTGCTCGAACGTTATCGGGCCGGAGCCAAGACCCAGCGCGAAAAAGGAACCTATTTCGAGCGGCTGTGCATCGAGTTTCTCAAGCATGATCCCGAGCTGGCCCAGCAGTATGAAGATGCCTGGACCTTCCGCGACTGGGCGGAGGCAAGTGGATGGAAGCAGACCGATACGGGCATCGATCTGGTTGCGAAGCTACGCAACGAGGACGCATTCTGCGCCGTACAATGCAAGTTCTACCAAGCCGACCATCGCGTTCAGAAGTCGGATATCGATTCGTTCTTCACCGCCAGCGGCAAGGCTCCTTTCACCCGCCGCCTGATCATCGACACCACTGAAGCGGCGTGGAGCAAGAACGCCGAAGATGCGCTCGATGGCCAGAGCATCTCGACCACCCGTATCAGCATGGACCGACTGGAGCTGAGCCCGATCGACTGGCAGGCATATCTTGCCGATGATCGGATCGTTCTTGCTCCGAAGAAGGAGGTCCGCCCCCATCAGCGTGACGCCCTTGATGCGGTACGCCACGGGCTTGCGTCGGCGGATCGCGGCAAGCTCATCATGGCGTGCGGCACCGGCAAAACCTTCACCGGCCTCAAGATCGCGGAAGACCTCGCCGGCCCCGGTAAATTTGTCCTGTTCCTCGTACCCTCGCTAGCGCTGATGAGCCAGACAGTGCGCGAGTGGTCGCTCGACACCACCACGCCGTTGCGCGCTTTCGCGGTCTGCTCCGACGCACAAGTTGGCAAGCGGAACCGGGGAAGCGACGACATTGGCGATATCGATGTCCACGACCTAGCGCATCCGGCCACGACCGATTCTGCCAAGCTGGCGGCCAAGGCAAAGGCCCCTACCCCGGATGAGATGACCGTGGTGTTCTCGACGTACCAATCAATCCAGGTCATTTCGAACGCCCAGAAGCAGCACGGCTTTCCTGAATTCGACCTGATCATCTGCGACGAGGCTCATCGCACCACCGGTGCGACCCTGGATGGCGACGATGAGAGCAATTTTGTCCGCATCCACAATCAGGACTTCATTGCCGGTCGGAAGCGCCTCTACATGACCGCCACGCCGCGTATCTTCGGCGACGCGGTGCGATCAAAGGCGAAGGAAGTCTCCGCCGAACTCTGCTCGATGGACGATCCCGCACTGTATGGCGAGACGCTGTTCCAGCGCGGCTTCGGCTGGGCGGTTCAGAACGACTTGCTCACCGACTACAAGGTGATCGTGCTCGCGGTCGACGAGGCGATGGTCAGCACCAGCATCCAAAACCGCCTCAAGGACGCAGACAACGAACTCAAACTCGACGACGCGACCAAGATCGTCGGCTGCTACAAGGCGCTGACCAAGGCGGACCTTGCCGGGGACGTCGCGAACGATACAAGCCATATGCGTCGAGCGTTGGCCTTCTGCCGCGACATCGCGTCCTCCAAGCTGGTGCGCGACGAATTCGCCGCTGTGGTGAACGAATACCTTGCCTCCATCTCGAGCGATGACGATGAGGCCCTTCGGTGTGAGGTTCATCATGTCGACGGCACCTTCAATGCCAAGACGCGCACTCGCGAACTCGAATGGCTGAAGGCTGAGCACGAAGATCACAGCTGCCGTATCCTGTCGAACGCCCGATGCCTGAGCGAGGGCGTCGACGTCCCCGCCCTCGACTCGATCATGTTTCTTCACCCTCGCAAGTCGCAGATCGATGTCGTCCAGTCGGTCGGTCGGGTTATGCGCCGCGCGCCCGGCAAGAAGATGGGCTATGTCATCCTGCCAGTTGGCATCCCTGCCGGCGTCGCGCCGGAGGAAGCGCTCAACAACAACGAGAAGTATAAAGTCGTCTGGCAGATCCTGAACGCGCTGCGAGCGCATGACGAGCGGTTCGATGCAACCATCAACAAGATGGATCTTGGCGTCGATGTCAGCGACCAGATCGAAGTTATTGCGGTATCGAACAAGCTTCCGACCAAGTCGGCCAAGGGTGCAAAGGCGCTCGGACTCGGCGATGGTGGCCGGTCAACCGTCGATGACGATCGCGATGGCAGCAGTGCGCCCGCCGATGGCAAGGGCGATCAGCTTTCCTTCACGCTAGACGAATTCACCTCGGCGATCCGCGCCAAGATCGTGAAGAAGTGCGGCAGGCGGGACTATTGGGAAGATTGGGCAGGCGACATCGCCAAGATTGCTCAAACCCATATCACCCGCATCACGGCCATCGTTCAGCAACAGGGATCGTCAGGGCGTGCTGCATTCGAACGCTTCCTTGCCGAGATCAGGGACGATCTGAACGAAGGCATCAGCGAGGCGGACGCTATCGAGATGCTTGCACAGCATCTCATTACTCGGCCCGTGTTCGAGGCGCTGTTTGAGGGCTATAGCTTCACCAAGAATAATCCTGTCTCTATGGCGATGGAGGAAGTACTCACCGCCCTTCACGAGCAGAATCTTGGCAAGGAAGCCATGGCGCTGGAGCGCTTCTACGCCAGCGTCCGAATGCGCGCGACGGGGATCGACAACGCCACTGGAAAACAGAAGATCGTCGTCGAGCTATATGACAAGTTCTTCCGCAACGCCTTCCCGCGGATGACCGAACGGCTGGGTATCGTCTATACGCCGGTTGAGGTGGTGGATTTCATCATCCACTCGGTAAACGATGTGCTTCAATCCGAGTTCGGTCAAACGCTCGGCAGTCCGGGCGTCCACATCGTCGACCCCTTTACCGGAACGGGCACCTTCATCACCCGCCTGCTTCAGTCCGGACTGATCGCACCGGAGGAACTGGCGCACAAATACGCGCACGAAATCCACGCGAACGAGATCGTATTGCTGGCCTATTACATCGCCGCGATCAACATCGAGGCGGTCTACCATACGATGTCGGGCGGCGATTACCGACCGTTCGAGGGCATTTGCCTGACGGACACGTTCCAGCTCTACGAGCAGGAACGCGATCTGATCAGCGACCTGATGGCGGACAATAGCAATCGCCGCACCCGCCAGAAGGCGCTCGATATCCGCGTCATCATGGGCAACCCGCCCTATTCGGTCGGCCAAGGCAGCGCGAACGACAATGCCGCAAACCTGTCCTATCCACGACTGGATAGCCGCATTCGCGAAACCTATGCAGCGGCGTCGAAGGCAACCAATAAGAACGCATTGTACGACAGCTACATCCGCGCCATCCGTTGGGCGAGCGACCGCATCGGCGATGCCGGCGTCGTCGCCTATGTATCGAATGCGGGCTGGCTGGATGCAAACACGGCCGATGGTCTCCGCCAGTGCTTGGCAGACGAATTCGCCAGCATCTATGTCTTCCACCTGCGTGGTAATCAGCGTACTTCAGGCGAGCGGTCCCGCCGCGAGGGCGGCAAGATCTTCGGGTCCGGCAGCCGCACCCCCGTTGCGATCACCCTGCTGGTGAAGAACCCGAACGCGGTCGAACAAGGTCGCATCCACTTTCACGACATCGGCGATTATCTCACCCGAGAGGAGAAGCTGGCGACTGTTTCCCGTTTTCGTAGCGTTGGTGGAATTGGGAAGGCAGATGGTTGGACGTCGATCACACCCGATAGGCATGGAGACTGGTTGAGCCAGCGCAACACTGATTTCGACATTTTCATGCCCCTCGGCGACAAAGGCACTAAGGACAGTGCAACGCTTTTTGAGAACTACTCTAGCGGCTTAAAAAGCCAGAGAGACGTTTGGTGCTTCAACGCTAGCCGCGAAGCAGTCGCACAAAATATGCGAGCGATGATCGGCTTCTACAATGAGGAATTGGATCGCTTTAACTCGTCAAACCCGGGATCCGATCGCAAAGCACGAGACGCTGCGGTCGACAAGTTCATCGACACAAATCCAATGAAGATTAGCTGGTCTGCGGCATTGAAAGTTGATTTCTCAAAGAATAATCGACTGGATTTCGATGATACCGCTTTGACCCAAAGCCTTTATCGACCATTCACTCTGCAATGGCTCTATTATAGCAGGAGCGTTAACGAAAGGGTATACCAGATGCCGCGCATCTTCCCCTTGACCGTGGCCAAGGACGAAAATCGCGTCATTATGGTCAAGCAGCGCCAGCACGAGGGCAGCCAGTTTGCTTTGATGACCGATCATATTCCGGAGTTGCAGACTGACGGCGGCACGCAATGCTTCCCGGAATACATATATGAACCGGACGCAGGTGTGACGGCGAAGGCGAGCGAGCGAGCGAG